>JAOUBX010000025.1 GCA_029860075.1 Deltaproteobacteria bacterium
TCCGATTCTCGAGTTTATTGCCAACTCTGTAGTAGGGCAGGCCGTAAAAAAGGTTAGAATAAGAAAATATCGCACTCATGAAGAATATAACATTTAGGAGTCAGTCGAACTTGGGAAATTGTAGCGAGAAAAAGCCATTTCGAGTCAGGTTTTTTGATTAAATAAGGCGAATATTGAACATATTGAACAAATTTAATCGGGAAATCCGGCCATAAGGGTTTTTTCGCAGTAGAGTCACCCTAAATCCGACAGACTCCTGGCTTGCTTTATTACTTTATTGCAGTCTGTAAAATAAAAAAATTATTTAGCTTTTACTGTCTTTTAAAAAGTGTTATATATTATATTATAAATAGTAGTGCTATCCCGATTAATATAAAAGGTTATGGAAGAGACAAAGAAGAAAATATTGATTATTGATGATGATTTGAGAATGGACAGGATGTTGACCTTTCTCTTTGAATCACAAGGTTTTGAAGTGAAATTTTCTGAAACAGGCAAAAGCGCCATTAGTCTTTTAAATGAATATCGGCCCAATATTATACTCCTTGATCTCTTAATGCCGGAAATGGATGGTTTTGAAGTTTGTGAAAAGATTAAAAAAGATCCACTTTTAAAAGATATCCCTATAATCGTTCTTTCTGCCTTGCCCTATCTTGCCCATAAGGAGCGTGCCTTTTCACTGGGCGCCTGCGAATATATTGAAAAACCCTTTGTTTCTATAAAACTTGTTAATAAGGTAAAAGAAATTATCGAAAAGAATAATTCTTGATCGTTTTTGACTTGTTTACTTCTTTTTTAAATCTTTATTCGCTTTAAAAAGGTTCAACAGACGTCATGTCGATAAACCTTTTACTATCTTTGCAGAAGAAGATTTTATAAGGTTTATTTTATGCCCTCTCTTTCGAACCTGCTTTCTCAAATAAAAAAGGACTGGCTGTTAAATATTGCTATCTTGCTGGTATTTGCCTGTATTATTGCCGGCATGTTCTGGCATGTTTCCAGTCTTGTTTCCCGTGTTTCCAGTTCAGCTGCCTTAAACAATGCAAAGCGTTACCTTGATGTGCTGACGGAATTTCGTACCCTTTATACATCCCACGTCGTTGAAGTCCTTCCCCGGAAGGGTATAGAGGCATCACATAACCTCGATTTGCAAAAGAGCAGCATTCCTTTGCCTGCAACTCTTGCCATGATACTGGATGAAAAAATTGGCAATAAAGTAGATGGTGCAAAAACCAGGCTGTACAGTCCCTATCCCTTTCCCTGGCGAATGAATGAGGGAGGGCTTACAGATGACTTTGCAAAAGAGGCATGGTCCATTCTTTCCGGTAGCAGTAAATCTTCCTTTTACCGGTTTGAAAAAATTGAAGGTAAAGAGGTTCTTCGTTATGCCATAGCTGATGTAATGCGTGAAAGTTGTGTCTCTTGTCATAACAGTTATGAAGGAACACCAAAAAGTGACTGGAAGGTAGGTGATGTGAGAGGTGTTCTCGAAGTTATGCTTCCAATGGATGTGATAACAATGCAGACAAGGAAGAAGGCAAGTGCAACCATATCGGTTTTTACATTCATTGCTCTTCTTGTAATGCTTTTTTTAATCCTCATTATAAGAAAAAATGTGCTCTATAACAGGAACCTGGAGTACGAAGTGGTTAAAAGAACGATGAAGCTGCAAAATGAAATCGACCAATGCGAGATATATGAGGCGGAACTTATTATTGCCAAGGAAGCAGCTGAAAGGGGGAACAAGGTAAAAATCGATTTTTTAAACAGCATTAATCATGAAATACGAACTCCCATGACGCTAATTCTTGGTTTTACAGACCTGCTGGAACTGGAAAAAATGACGGATAGCCAGAAAGACCACCTTAATGAAATTCGCAATTCCTCACTTCAGTTACTTGATATGATCAACAATATGCTTGACTATTCGGAGATAGAAGAGGGGCATATTCAAGTCACACTGGAGAAGGTAAATGTTGTTGATGTGGTAAAAGATTGTGTCAAGATTGTTAAACCGATTGCACGCACATATGAGGTTAGTGTAGATTATAGCGGCCTGCAAGATTGCCATTGTCTCGTAAGGGCGGATTATACACGCCTTAAACAGGTTTTCTTAAATATCATTGTTAATGCCGTTGAGTATAATCGTAAAAACGGTTCTGTTTCATTTAAGTGTGAAAATAGTGGCGGAGAAGGGATTCGCCTAAAGGTAATGGACACTGGCTCCGGTATAAACTATGAAGATCAAGGTCACATTTTCGAACCTTTCATGAGGATTGCCGCCACAACGATAGAGATTCGGGGAACCGGTCTTGGACTCGTTATTTGCAAACGCTTGCTGGAAATGATGGGAGGTTCTATAGGGTTTGAAAGTACTCCCGGTGAAGGGAGTACTTTTTGGGTTGATTTAGAGAGGGCAGAGTAAAGTAGAAGGGATGATGGTAAGGGTTCCCTGAGACATATGTTAAGAACGAAAAGAAATAGTATGTCCTTTGCCCATAAGCTTCTGAACTGGTTTGACGGCTCGGGCCGCAAAGACCTTCCCTGGCAGAGAGACCGCACTTTCTACCGTGTCTGGGTTTCAGAGGTTATGCTCCAGCAGACGCAGGTAAACACTGTAATCCCCTATTTTAAACGCTTTATTTCCCGATTTCCCGACATTTATTCTCTTGCCCGGGCATCCCTCGATGATGTTCTCCATCTCTGGTCAGGCCTCGGTTATTACAGCAGAGCAAGAAACCTTCATAAAACAGCTCAATTAGTCTGTGATTATTATGAAGGAGAGTTTCCCCATGATATTGATAACGTCGTCAGCTTGCCTGGTATCGGGCGCTCTACTGCAGGGGCCATCCTGGCCCTTTCAAAGGGAGAGCGGCAGCCCATACTTGACGGCAATGTAAAACGTGTCCTTTGCCGTTACCATGCTATAGAGGGCAGGCCCGGGCAGACATCAATTGAAAAAAAACTCTGGCAATTAGCTGAAGAACATACTCCCTATGAGCGAATTAGCGAATATACACAGGCTATCATGGATCTTGGCGCCACTCTTTGCAGGAGGCGCAGGCCCCATTGTGGTCTCTGTCCCTTTGAAGAGGACTGCCTTGCCCATGCAAGGGGGGAAGAGGAAAAATATCCGAATAGAAAGTCCTCGGGGAAAATACCGGTGCATGAGTCCGTATTTCTTGTCATCAGGGGAGAAGAGAAACATCTGTTGCTGGAAAAACGCCCACCTGCCGGTATATGGGGAGGACTATGGAGTTTCCCTCAGTTGTCTCATCTAAATGAGATCGATCAATGGTGCGGCAGGGAGGGTTTGCAAATTCTGGAGAAGGAAGCGCTTCCCCCTTTTCGCCACACCTTCAGTCACTTTCATCTTGAGATAAATCCCGTAAAGCTAAAAGTAGTAAAGGCCGACTTAAGAACTGTCAGAGAAGGAGCGTTTCTGCAATGGCATAGTCCTGAAGAGATTGAAAAAATAGGTTTGCCTGCGCCCGTTAAGAAGCTGCTTTAGCTTTAGGATAAAGACTGGCCGGCGATGAACGCGCAGATCGGAAAGGGAGCCCGGATCAAAGGCATTGCCTGCTTTATGTCATGTAATATTTGCAAGAATGGTGATTGAGCTGAACTTATTCTCAAAGGGTTACCTGATAGGGTTCAGTGGAGGAACTTTTTTCCGGCCATGCGATGGGAAGGTAATGAGCTTACGACCTGAATTCAGTTCTTATCCTCATTAAACCTGCTTCGCTTGATCTTCAGGTCTTCCTTATGGTCGGCAAGAAGTTTCAGGCCATTTTCCACGTATTTCCTGGAATTGATTTTGTCCGTTACGTATTGATCGAGAAGTTCCAGCCATTGTTCATGGATTTCACAATGCCCCCCACCATTTGTTTCAGCAAGCGGACAATCGGGGCACCTCTTGTTAGAAACCTCCTTACCGATAATATCATTTTCCCATCTTTTTCGATAATTGGCAGCATGTTTCTCAATCCACTCAATTGCCCGTTCGCCTCTTTCTTCCACGGGGTAGTTGTTAATATGGCCCTCAATTTCTCTTAGCTGTTTTTGTATAAAATCATGATCACTAAAGGCAATTTCTTTTTTGTGGTCGATAAATCGCAGCATGAGGGCGAACATAGAATCATTAATGGTATACATGACGTTCCTCTTTACTTAAATAAAATAAATTTTATCCGCTCTTTCCTCATTCAGAACTCATACTTTCATATTAACAAAGAGAAATGCTATTTACAATTGAAGTAAAAGCCTTGCCCTCCGGGAAGTGTTGTTTTCTATCTGATTCCCCCTGCATATTTGTGAGAGAACAGAGAGGTTTTAATTTCCTAAAATTATTTGACCTTTATTCTTTTATTGCAGTAATACCCGGTATTATAAAGAATTAAAGCTGGAAAGGGCGGTTAGTTCCCCTGGTGTCCGGTTAGGAATTTGCATCAACAATTTCTATTTAGAATGACGCAAAAGAATTGTCATTTCGACTGGGAGATCTCTGATCGGAGCACTCTGTCCGGAGGTCTCTGAGAGGCACAAGGAGAAACCTTTAAGATCTCTCATTACATTCGAGACAAGGGTACTCGTCACTTTGTTCGGGCGTGCTCGAAATGACAATCAACTGTAATTTCCTGACGGGACAATGCCGGGTTAGTTCATGATTTCCGCCGCCGGCAATAAAGAACAAATGCCTGAATATTATTTATGGATATTATTGAATTTCTACCCTGTTTTAATATGATACGCCAGCCTGAAGGGCAGGGGCTATTAAAAAGGGGGGGGGCTTTTAGATAATACGGGCTGCAGGAAGTAAGAATAATGAAATTCTTACTTCCTTTCTGATGCCCTTGATGCAGGGTGAGAGTGAGATTTTTGCTTTACCGGAAATGACGGGCTGTAAAAGCTTTTCATAAAATAAAGGAATCTAGACTGTCAGTTTCATGATTTTATTTAATAATATTTGAGGGTCGTAAGGTTTTTCCAGGTAGTCATCCATTCCTGCATCCAGATATAATTCCTGAATATTCAGACTGCCCGAGATAGCAATTATAGGAAATTCCCTCCCCTCCCGGCGAATCCTCCGGGCTGCTTTACAACCATCCATTACCGGCATTTCTATATCCATGAGACAAAGGTCGTATTTGTTTTTATTGGTAATTGCTTTTTCTACAGCTTCCTGCCCGTTTGAAACCAGATCAAAATCAAACCCCCAGAGCTTCATTAATAAACCGACTGACTGTTGTAACCTTTCGTTGTCTTCAGCAATGAGAACATTCATTTTATACCCCCTGTAAAATGATAGATGTGATTGGAGTGAGACTCCATGTACAAAAGAACAGGAAATTTGACTTTGTGATTATTAAGGTGCAAAATTCACTTTCTTTTCTTAGTTAAAAAAATAGCAGCTTTGATTTTAAAGTCAAGGAATGGAGAAAATAAAAAACAAAATTTTGTGGAAAAACAGAGTTGAAATTGCATATGTAGTTGAAATTAAAAAGAAAGAAAATTTTCTCTTTACTGAAAAAAAGAAGGGATATTTTTATCCATCCGGCTTGCCGGGTAAGAACATATTTAAAGCTCAGGCAGCAGGACTTGAGGGTCCGGCCGCTCTCTGGTGCTGCCCTCTCATAGGGTATCCTGCGAGATAGCTTTTCACCGGGCTTTTCCCTTGACTGTTAAGGCCTTCTGGGATATATTTTAACGCTTTGGATTTTAAGAAACCTTGCAGAGGAAGCCGCCGCTAAAAAGATGGAAGAACTTAACGAACTGATTACACAGAGAAGACAAAAACTTGCCAACCTGAGGGAGGAAAATGTTAATCCCTACCCCAATGATTTCAGGCCCGATGTACTAACAAGTGAAATTTTCGAAAAATATAATCCTCTTGATGGAGAAAAGCTCAGAGAACTCGATGACACTTATTCTCTTGCCGGACGGATTATGGCCAAAAGAGTTATGGGGAAGGCTGCCTTTGTTCATATTGCCGACAGGGAAGGCAAAATTCAGCTTTACCTAAAGCGTGATGCCATAGGACAGGAATCTTATCAGCGCTTCAAGAAATTTGATATTGGTGATTTTATCGGTGTTAAGGGGAGCCCTTTTAAAACGAAAACAGGAGAACTCTCAATTGATGCAAAGGAAATTTCACTGCTTGTCAAGTCCTTAAGGCCGCTTCCTGAAAAATGGCATGGACTGACTGATATTGAAACACGGTATCGTCAGCGATATGTGGACCTTATTGTTAATCCCGAAGTGAAAGACATCTTCAGGAAACGAAGTGAGATTATCCGCCTCATCAGGAACTATCTTACGGAGAGGGACTTTCTTGAAGTTGAAACACCCATGATGCAGCCCATTCCCGGTGGCGCCACGGCTAAACCCTTTACGACCCATCATAATGCGCTCGGTATGGATCTCTATTTGCGTATTGCTCCCGAACTCTACCTAAAAAGGCTTGTTGTAGGAGGGATCGAGAGGGTATTTGAAATAAACAGGAACTTCAGGAATGAGGGGATCTCTCCGCAGCATAATCCTGAATTTACCATGCTCGAGTTCTACCAGGCCTATGCCGACTACGAAGATCTGATGAACCTTTTCGAGGATATGATTTCCAAAGTTGCCTTTGAAATATACGGAACACATATGATCAGCTACCAGGGAACGGAAATAAATCTCAATATGCCCTGGGACAGGCTCACCATGAAAGAGGCCATTCTTCGTCATTCCGATGCAGAGGAAGAGGTATTAACGGACAAGACGAAGGCCTTTGAATATGCAAGGAAGATCGGTCTTGAGCCGGAAGAACGGTGGGGGCTGGGCAAGCTTCTTACGGAGATTTTTGAAGAAGTGGCAGAGCACAAGCTTATACAGCCGACCTTTATTACCGAATACCCGACGGAGGTATCGCCCTTATCGAGGAAGAATGATGAAAACCCCCATATTGTCGACCGCTTTGAACTTTTTATCTATGGCCGTGAGATGGCAAATGCTTTTTCCGAGCTTAACGATCCTATTGACCAGAAGGAGCGCTTCGAAGAGCAGGTGGCCGAAAAGGATGCCGGAGACGAAGAGGCCCACTTTATGGACATCGATTATGTAAGGGCGCTTGAGTACGGCATGCCGCCAACGGCCGGTGCCGGACTGGGTATCGACAGGCTTGTCATGCTGCTTACCGATTCTGCTTCCATCAGGGATGTTCTTTTCTTTCCCCATATGAGGCCTGAAGTGGGACGTAAAACCGCTGACGATCAAGAAGAGGAGTAGAATGTTTCTCCCTTATGAGGTTTTTATCGGTCTTCGATACCTGAAGGCGAAGCGGAAGCAGACCTTCATCTCTATTATTACCTTCATATCCATTGCCGGTGTCATGGTGGGCGTTATGGCGCTCATCGTCGTTCTTGCCGTCATGACCGGTTTCCAGGAAGATTTAAGAGATAAAATTCTCGGCACAAATTCACATATTGTGGTCACACAGTACGGTGAAGGGATGCACGATTTTAACGACGTTGCCGAGAAGGTTGAAAAGGTGCAGGGAATCGTCGCTGCTACGCCTTTTATCTATTCGCAGATCATGCTTACTTCCGAGAATAACGTGTCCGGTGTCGTTGTAAGAGGCATCGATCCCGAGAGGGAAGCTGATGTGACGAAAGTAGGAGAAAATATGGAGGAAGGGAGCCTCACTGATCTAATTTCCAAAGAGGATGCAACTGATGAAAAGGATAAAATCCCCGGAATTATTATCGGAAAGGAACTTTCCCGCATTTTAGGTGTCTTTCTCGGGGAAGAGATTAATATGGTTTCGCCCCTCGGTAACATGACCCCTATGGGCATGGTACCGAGAATGAAAAAATATCGTATTGTCGGTATTTTCGATTCAGGCATGTATGAATACGATACTTCGCTTGCCTACATTTCTATAGAGTCGGCGCAGACCTTTTTCAACATGAAGGACACGGTGACCGGCATTGAAGTGAAGGTGACCGACTTTTTTAATGCCCATCATATTGCAAAAGAGGTAAGGAAGGTACTGGGACACAGATACCTTGTGAGGGACTGGATGCAGATGAACAGGAATATTTTTACTGCTCTTGAAATGGAAAAAGCGGTTATGTTTATTATCCTTCTTCTCATTATTCTTGTTGCCTCATTCAATATAGTAAGCACCCTCATTATGGTGGTCATGGAAAAAGGAAAGGATATCGCCATATTGAAGTCCATGGGGGCCACATCAAGTTCCATAATGAAAATTTTTCTTATCGAAGGGATGGTTATCGGCGTTGTGGGCACTCTTTTAGGGGGGGCAGCGGGTGTTATCCTGTCACTCAATCTTGAAAACCTGCTCATCGCTTTTGAAAAAAGTACAGGCATTAAAATCCTTTCTCCCGAAGTTTATTACCTGGACAAGATTCCTGTCCATGTAAATTATATCGATGTGTTTATGATTATGGCTTCTGCAATTGCCATTACCCTCTTTGCTACGATCTATCCCGCATGGCAGGCATCGAGACTCGACCCGGCAGAAGCGCTCCGATACGAGTAATTTAAGGAGGAGGGGAATGGCTGTAAAGGTGGATGATCTAAGGAAAACCGTTATTGAGTCTTATAAAAAAGGAGACTGGAAAGCTTGCATTACGGCATGCAAGGAACTTCACAAAAGAAACCCAGGTAATGTTGCCATAACGCTTAAGCTGGCCGATGTTTTTTTAAAGAGCAAGCAGAAGGATAATGCTGTTAAGGCCTACCTGATTGCTGCCGAGACCTATAAGAAGAACGGCGACTTTCTTAAGGCTGTTGGCGTGTACAAAATGATCCTTAATTTTGCTCCCGCTTTGAAGGAGATTGAGGCGAAGATAGAGGAACTCTGCTCCGGTAAGGATGAGGAAATGAAGGACAGCTCCCTGCCTCATATTCCACTCCTCTCGGAGCTAAATGAAAAGGAACTGATTGAAGTTGTTAACAGCCTTAAACACCTTCCCTATTCCATGGGAGAGATTATCTGTAAAGATGGTGATGACGGGACCTCTATTTATGTGATTACTGCAGGTGCCGTAAAGGTATTTATTGAAGGTGTGGCAGGAGAAAAGATCGAAATAGCCCAGCTTAAAGAAGGCGACTTCTTTGGTGAGGCGGGTTTTTTTACGGACGGGAAAAGGCATGCATCGGTAATGGCTATCGATGATACGGAACTTCTGGAGATGCGGAAAGAGGATGTTGAAAATATTTGGAAAGATCATCCTCATGTCAAAGAGGTTCTTTCCGAGTTTTATAAAAAAAGAGTTTTAGATAAGCTCCTTGCCGTATCGCCTCTTTTTGGTATTTTATCTGATGAAGACAGAAAATCCATGCTTGCTTCATTCAACTTGAAAAAATATGATGAGGGAAGTGTCGTTATCAGTGAGGGGGAAGAGGGAGATGCCTTTTACATTATAAAAAATGGCAAGGCCGCCGTGACTACCACTGAAGGCGGTGAAAAGGAGATTAAGCTGGCCGAACTCAAGGAAGGTGATTTTTTTGGAGAAGTATCCCTGCTCACAGGCAAAAAGCGGACGGCAACCGTTAAGGCTTCTACTCTGCTTGAAGTTATGGAACTGCCCAAAGGTCATCTTAAAAGGTGTATCGATAAATATCCCAAGGTGGAAGAGACACTTAAAGACTACATGAAGGCAAGGATGGAAGATACGATCAGCACAATTATGGCCCTTAAAAAAATGGAAGCAAAGGAAGGCCTCGTATAATCTATGGCAGGCCCGTTAATAGAATTAAAAGATATAAGCAAATCCTTCGGTAAGGGCTCTGCGAGAGTTGATGTGCTTAACAACATTGATCTTTCTCTGGAAGCCGGTGAAATGGTGGCTGTGCTGGGCGCTTCCGGGGCAGGCAAATCGACGATGCTCCATATCCTGGGAGGGATAGATCGCCCAACATCGGGAAAAGTACTTTATAAAGGTGATGATATATACCGAATGGGAAATGGAAAATTGTCCCTCTTCAGGAACAGGGACCTTGGTTTTGTATTCCAGTCTCATCACCTGCTTCCCGAATTTACGGCCCTTGAAAATGTAATGATGCCTTCCATGATAGCCGGACATGGCAGGAATGAGGCGAGAGAGAAATCCTTGTCCATTCTCGATAAAGTCGGTCTTTCCCACCGTTGGCATCATAAAAGCGGCGAACTCTCGGGAGGGGAGCAGCAGCGGGTTGCCGTGGCAAGGTCTCTGGTCATGAATCCGGCTGTTGTTCTTGCTGATGAACCGACGGGGAATCTTGACAGCAAGACCGGTGATGAAGTGTTTGGATTGATGATGGAACTTAACAGGAATATGGGGATAACCCTTGTTATGGTAACACACAATGAGAAGCTGGCAGCCAGGCTGGGCAGGAAAATAGTGGTCAAGGACGGGAGGATAGCTTCTTAATACGTGAACAGGTATAGGAGTATTATATTTACAAAGATTGTTCTTGTTTTTTTCCTCCTGGGTTCTCCTCTTTTTTTTCCGGCAGATCAGGTTTTTGCTGAAGAGGAGATTATTACAAAGATAGAGGTTAAAGGTAATAAAAGGATCGAGGCTGATGCTATCCTGTCAGTTATTGACAGCAGAGTCGGTGACTACCTTTCGAAAGAGAAGGTTTCTCAGGATATTAAGAACATCTTCAAAATGGGCTATTTCGGCAATGTGAAGGTCGATCTTTCCACGGGTGACCTGGGGCCGTTGCTTACTATCACTGTTGAAGAGCGGCCTTTTATCAGCAGCATTGCCTATGAGGGATGGTCTGAGGTGACGGAAGAGTCTATCAAGGAAGTTGTTCATATCAAGCCCTATACTATTTTCAGTGAAGAAAAGGTTAGGGAAGCAGAGAAGAAGCTTGAAGAACTTTACGAGGAGAAGGGCTTTTTTCTTGCTCACATTTCTCACCGTCTTGAAGTGAAAAATACGGAGACAGTGCTTGTTTTTGATATAAAAGAAGGAAAGAAGGTAAAGATCAAGAGAATCAACCTGCTGGGAAACAAAAAAATGGAAGATAAAAAACTGCTTGCTTTAATGGAGACCAAGGAGGGAGGTTTCTTTTCCTGGTTGACGGAATCGGGCAAATTTGAAGAAGAAACCCTCCAAAAAGACGTTGATTTGCTTACTTCCTTCTACTACAATAACGGTTTTGTCCAGATTAGAATTGATGAACCCAGGATTTTCATGTCTCCTGATAAAAAATGGCTTTACGTGACTATCAGGATTGAAGAAGGTGAACAATTTAGTGTGGGAAAAATAAGCTTTGCCGGAGACCTTCTTGCCGAGCAGGAAGAGGATGCAGATATTCTTGAGAGTATCAGAACCGGCGAGGGCGAAATTTTCAGCAGGGATAATTTAAGAATTGATGTTCTAACGCTGACTGACCGCTTTGGTGATAAAGGCTATGCCTTTGCTAATATATTTCCGAAAACGGATATAGACGAGGAAAAGAAGCTCGTTGATTTAACATTTAATGCAGACAAGGGCCGTCTCGTCAATATTGGCAGGATAAATGTGTCGGGAAATACGAAGACAAAAGACAAGGTTATCAGGCGGGAAATGAAGCTCGATGAGGGGGATATTTATAACGGCAGCGCCCTCAGGAGAAGCAGACAGAGAATATTTAACCTCGGTTATTTTAAAGAGGCTAACGTTAATACAAAACCCTCTGCCGAGCAAGATAAGCTCGATATAGATATTGATATTGAAGAAGGGCCGACGGGAACACTGAGTGTCGGGCTGGGCTATAGCTCTGTTGATGGTCTTGTGGGGATGTTGCAGGTTTCCCAGGGCAACCTTTTTGGACGCGGTCAAAAACTGAGTGTAAACGCAGAAAAAGGGGGCGAGAGCAGCAGCTATTCCATCAGTTTTACCGAGCCCTACCTCTTTGATTCTCCCTTTTCAGCCGGTATTGATCTCTTTGATAACAGCAGAGAATATGATGAGTATAAAGCATCGAGAAGGGGCTGGGGATTAAGAACGGGACGTGCCATAGGTGAATATAGCAGGGTGAGTCTTAGTTACAGCTTTAAGGATGTAAGTATTACAGATGTCGCTCCTACTGCACCGCAGGAATACCGGGATTACAGAAATAAAAAAACAAGTTCCATAGGGCTGACTGTCAAGAAAGATACAAGGGACAATTATATGAACCCTACTGAAGGGAGTGAAAACTCTCTCTTTATTGAGTATGCAGATACTTTTGGAGGGGATACCTATTATTACAAGACGATTGTCAACTCAAGTTTCTTTTTTCCTTCTTTTTCTGATGATGTCATCATGGTTCATGGAAGAATCGGTTACGCCGGGGGACTAAAGGGACAGCCCCTTCATATCGATGAAAAGTTCAGACTTGGCGGCATCAATACGCTCAGGGGCTTTGACTACCGGTCGGTAGGTCCGAAGGAAGATAGTATTGTTGTCGGCGGGAATAAGGTGCTCCTTTTTAATATAGAATATGTTTTTGACATTGCAAAGGATGCCGGTTTGAAAGGACTCTTCTTTTATGATGCCGGTAATGCTTATAGTGATGATGAGAATTACGATATCGGGAACTTGCGTGAAAGTGTGGGATATGGATTCCGCTGGTATTCACCTGTAGGCCCCTTAAGACTTGAGTGGGGTAAGGTCATTGATCCTGAGCCGGGAGAGAAAGATAGCCAGTGGGAATTCTCAATCGGCACTTTCTTTTAGTCAATGAAAGGCATCTTCTGTGCTATTTGTGCGTGAAATTAAAATGGGCTAATGAAGAGAAACGGTAAAAGCCTGCTTTTGTAAAGATACTTATCCCCCTCCCGCAGGAGGGACTGAAAATAGTTTGCCTTAAGGAAGTTAATAAAAGCCCTCTTTTGCCGGGTCAGGCCGGTATAAGAGCAGGAATTAAATAAACGATAAGGAGTTGGAAGTGAAGAAATTTTTTTCAATAGTCATTACCTCTTTTTTAATTGGAAATGCATCCTATGCAATTGCAGATAAGATCATTAAAATTGGTTACGTTGATATGCAGGAGGCCCTCAATGTTTCCGAAGCCGGAAAAAAAGCGAAGGATGTTTTTAAGGGCGAAGTTGACAGGATGCAGAAAGATCTGGACAAACAGCAGGCAGATCTCAAAAAGATGAATGAAGAGCTTGAGAAACAGGCTTTTCTTTTAAGTGAAGAAACAAGGGCCAAGAAGGAAAAAGAGTACCAGGAAAAACTAAAAAACTTTAAACGCTTTTACCAGGATTCTCAGGAAAAACTCCAGGAGAAAGATGCCCAGTTAACGAGAAAAATTATTATTGATTTAAGAAAAATTATTGAAGAAATGGGTAGCGCACAGGGTTACACTCTTATTTTTGAAAAGAATGAGAGCAGTCTCCTTTATGCTGATAAGGGTGTAGACCTTACTAATGAAGTGGTAAAAAAATATAACGCAAAGAAAAAATAATATTGGCAGTTAAACTTAAAGATCTTGCAGCTTCTGTTGAAGGAAAGCTGTCCGGTGATGGCGAGCTGGAAATCAGAGGTGTCGCCGCACTCAATGACGCTCCCCGGGGAACGATAAGTTTCCTGGCGCGATCAAAGGATGAAGCTTTCCTTACACAAAGCAGCGCATCGGCATTTGTTGTGCCTCAAGGCGTTTCTCCGGAGGGTATTAACTGTATAGAAGTTAAAAACCCTGCCCTTGCCTTTGCTTCTATTGCAGAAATATTTCATCCCAGACCTGCTCCGGGAGGAATTCTTCCGGGATCAGTAATAGAAAAAAATGTTGTTACCGGCAAAGACCTTACCATTTACCCTAATGCTTATATTGATGAAGGGGCCCGGCTTGGAGACAGGGTAATCATTTACCCCGGAGTATATATAGGCGCCGATGTTGTTATTGGTGATGATACTCTTATTTACCCTAATGTCGTTGTTATGGAGGGAACGGAAATCGGCAGCAGGGTCATTATTCATGGGGGAACGGTGATCGGCAGTGACGGTTATGGTTTTCAATGGGACGGCAGCAAACACAGGAAAATTCCTCAGGTCGGCAAGGTCATTATCGGTGATGATGTCGAAATAGGCGCAAACTGCGCTATCGACAGGGCGGCGCTTAGCAAGACAGAAATCAGAAAAGGCGCAAAGATAGATAATCTCGTTCATATCGCGCATAACTGCATTATTGGTGAAGATTCACTTCTTGCAGGGCAGGTCGGTTTTGCCGGCAGTGTTGAGGTTGGAAAAGGGGTTATGATGGCAGGCCAGGTAGGGGTGTCAGGACATCTTAAAATAGGAGATGGCGTTATCCTGGGGGGGAAATCAGGGGTAACGAAAGATCTTGAGGCAGGCGCCAGGGTGACAGGTTATCCGCCCCTTCCTCACAGAGACTGGCTGAGAGTACAAAAAAAACTTGAAAAACTTCCTGAAATGAGCAGACAGCTTAAAGAGGCGCTGGAGAAAATAGATAAACTGGAAAAAATGGAGAATGAGGATGCTTGATATTAATGAAATTATGAAAAACCTGCCCCACAGATACCCTTTTCTTCTCGTGGACAGAGTAGAGGAGCTGGAGGTCAACAAAAAGATTTCAGCCATAAAAAATGTAACCATTAATGAACCCTTTTTCCAGGGCCACTTTCCGGGTCATCCCGTTATGCCCGGAGTACTCATTATTGAAGCGATGGCCCAGGTGGGAGGCGTTCTTGCCTACCGGTCTCAGCCTGATACAGAGGGGAAAATTGTTTATTTCATGGGGATTGATAATGCAAGGTTCCGTAAGCCGGTAGTCCCCGGTGACCAGATCCGGTTTGTACTCGAAGTAACCAGGCAAAGACGTAATATCTGGACTTTTAGGGCTGAAGCATTTGTAGATGATACGCGCGTTGCCGAGGCTGATATTATGGCAACCATTGTTGATGAAAATTAACATTAAAACTTTTTATACTCAAATGGATTAAGACACTCTATGATTCACAAAACGGCTATCATTTCACCAGGAGCCCAAATTGATAAAAATGTAGAAATCGGTCCCTACGCTATTATCGGTGAAGGTGTTAAAATCGGATCAGGCACCGTTATAGGCCCTCACGCACATATTGCCTGCAATACGGAGATAGGCAATAATAATAAGATTTCACATTCCGTATCCATTGGCGATGAGCCTCAGGATATAAGTTTTCAGGGCCAGCCAACCTTTGTCAGGATCGGTGATGGAAACACTATCAGAGAGTTTGCTACTATTCACAGGGCGACAAAAGAGGGGACTGCTACAACAGTAGGCAACGACAACTACATCATGGCTTATGCGCATCTGGGCCATGATGCGCAGGTGGGTAACAGGACTATTCTCTCCAATGGAGTCGGAATCGCCGGGCATGTACATATTGACGACAAGGCTATACTCTCTGCCTATGTTGTCGTTCACCAGTTCTGCAGGATAGGCGGCATGGTCATGATCGGGGCGCTTACCAGGGTGACACAGGATGTTTTGCCTTATACCCTTGTTGAAGGAAGCCCTGCCGCCACTCATGGATTAAACGTTATCGGTCTCAGGAGAAACGGGATGTCTTCCGAAATGAGGCAGAAAATAAAACGTTCTTACAAGATCCTTTGCAGGGAAAAGTTGTCCGTTGAAAATGCAATTAACAAGATAAAGAATGAACTGGAACCTTCGGAAGAAATTAATGGCCTCATCGACTTTGTCAAGGCATCTAAAAGAGGATTTATCAGGTAAGGAAAGGGAGGTTTGATTGTGGATAAAAAAATCAGGGCCGCTGTTGTCGGCACAGGCCATATGGGGCAGTATCATGTGGCGCTATATTCGGAAATGAATGATGTAGACCTTGTTGGTGTTGTAGATACATCGAAGGAGAGGGCAACCCGTATTTCAGAAAGGTATAATACCGTCGCTTATACTGATTGCAATATGATTTATGATGAGGTTGATGTTGTTACCATTGCCGTGCCTACGTCGCTCCACCACGAGGTGGCAAAGCCTTTTCTGGAGAGAGGTGTTCATGTTTTGCTGGAAAAGCCCATAGCCAATACACTTGAAGAGGCGACAGAACTTTTTGAACTGGCAAAAAAGAATAATGCCCATTTGCAGATTGGTCATGTAGAGCGTTTCAATGGCGCCGTGCAGGAAATTAAAAAGATTATAAAAGATCCGCTGCTTCTTGAATTCAGAAGGGTCGGACCTTTTACCGGAAGGATTGCCGATGCAGGTGTTGTCATGGATATTATGATTCATGATATTGATATTGCGCTTAACCTCATTGATTCAAAAGTAAAAAAGCTCAATGCTGTCGGAGGTAACGCCTTTACCGATATGGAAGATTTTGCCAACTGCCAGCTTCTCTTTGAAAACGGTTGTATGGCAAACTTTATTTCCAGCAGGGTGACACAGGAAAAGATCCGTACCATGTCCCTTTCTCAAAAGGATGCCTATGTGTTTCTTGACTTTAACGAGCAGGATGTTCAGATTCACAGGCAGGCATCATCGGACTACTTTATGACGACAGAAGAACTCAAATACAGGCAGGAATCGCTGATTGAGAGAATCTTTGTCCATAAAGGAAATCCTTTGAAGCTGGAAATCACCCATTTTCTTGATTGTGCAATGCGAGGCGCTGAAAGGCATATCTCGGCGGAAAGCGAATTAAGGTCGCTCAAAATTGCGCTGCGGGTACTTGATCAAATCAAGAACATTTCTGCTGCATAGACAGCTTGCTCGATGGGTGAGAGATTTGCGCTAATTGCCGGAGGGGGTGAAATTCCGGCCATACTTGCCAGAGCTGCAAAGGATAAAGGGGCGTCTTTTGTGGCCGTCAGTCTGACGGAGGCGGCTATTGCGCCGCTTGAAGGCCTTGCAGAATGTGTGCATAGCCTTAGCATTGGTCAGGTCGGCAAGATTATCAGGACAATCAAGAAAGCGGGAATCAATAAGGTTGTTTTCATTGGGAAAGTAAGAAAAGACCTGCTTTTTGAGAAGATAAGGTTTGATTTAAGGGCTGTTAAACTTCTTTCTTCCTTGAAAAATCGTAATGATGATACCATAATGCTTGCCCTTGTTCGCGCCTTTTACGACGAAGGAATCGAGGTGCTCGATCAAACGGCTTACCTTAGGGATTTGATGCCTGCCGAAGGTGTGCTTACAAAAAGAAAGCCCTCCAAAAAGGAATGGCTCGATATCCGTTATGGAATGGTGATGGCAAAGAGAAGTGCCTCTCTTGATATCGGCCAGACTGTTATTGTAAAGGACCAGGCTATTATGGCCGTTGAGGCCATTGAGGGGACTGACGAAGCTATAAAAAGGGGCGGCCTGCTTTCAAAAAAAGGGGGCGCTGTTGTTGCCAAAGTGGCAAAGCCCGATCAGGATCCCCGCTTTGATGTGCCTACCGTTGGAAAGAAAACTCTCGAATCTATGAGAGAGGCCGGCATAACCGTTTTGGCCATCGAGGCGGAGAAGACACTTTTTGTTAACATGGATGAAGTTATCAGAGATGCCGATGTATCCGGAATATCGATAGTATCATACAAATTGGAGGAATATTAAAGTTGAAGATACAAATGGTTGACCTGAAAGGTCAGTATAAAGAAATCAAGGGAGAGATCGATGCTGCATTGGCCGGTGTTTTTGATTCTGCCCTGTTTATTCTCGGGCCCAATGTAAGGGCCCTTGAGGAAGAAGTTGCCGACTACTGTGGTGTGAAGCACGCCGTCGGTGTGGCATCGGGAACGGATGCCCTTCACCTCGCCGTCAGGGCCCTTGGAATTGGCCCTGGTGATGAGGTTATTACTACGCCCTTTACGTTTATTGCAACGGCAGAATCAATTGCTTATGTGGGCGCTGTTCCCGTTTATGTCGATATTGAACCTCATACCTTTAACATCGATGTTAAGCAGATTGAAGCGGCCATAACGGATAAGACAAAGGCAATTATGCCGGTCCATCTCTTTGGTCAGCCTGCTAATATGAATGCTATCATGGAAATTGCAAAAAAACATGGTCTTAAAGTCATCGAGGACTGCGCACAGTCCTTCGGCGCCGATTATAAAGGCAAAATGACCGGTTCCATTGGTGAGGCGGGCTGTTTCAGCTTTTTCCCGAGCAAGAACCTTGGTTGTTACGGCGATGGTGGCATGATTACAACCAATTCAGATGAACTGGCCCAGGAGATTAAAACGCTTAGAAATCATGGCAGCAAGGTTAGATACTATCATCATGAAATTGGTTACAATAGCCGCCTCGATGAGTTTCAGGCAGCCATTTTGAGAGTCAAACTAAAAAGAATTAATGACTACAATGACGGTAGGCGCAGAGCGGCTCATCACTATAACAGCCGCCTTGAGCCGCTTGGTTTAACTGTCCCACATGAAGATGGCCGGGGCAAGCATGTATTTCATCAATATACACTTCTTTCCCACCGCAGGGATGATATACACAAGGCTTTGACAGAAGCAAAAATAGCATCGGCAATTTACTATCCTGTTCCATTGCATCAGCAGGAGGTATTTAAGGATGTTTGTGAAGGTATTTCTCTCCCTGTGACGGAAGATGTTGCAAAAAGATGTCTTTCCCTGCCCATGTATCCCGAGCTTGGTGAAGCAGAGGTTGAGCAAATTGCCGACCTTATTAAAGAAGCTTTAACGTAATTACCTTTGAAGGATGCCGGACCAGACTAAAGTGATGATCGTCGCCGGAGAAGCCTCCGGCGACCTGCACGGTTCCAACCTTATCAGGGCAGTTCACGAAAGAGACGGTAACATTGCCTTTTTTGGTGTAGGTGGTCCCGGGATAAAAGAGACCGGTTCTGAAATACTGGTTGACGCGGCCGAACTGGCCGTTGTGGGAATATCCGAGGTGATTCCCAATGCCGGAAAAATATTGGGCGCCCTTAAGCTTTTAAAAAAGAAATTAATAGAAGAACGTCCCTCCCTCCTCGTTCTCATCGATTTTCCCGATTTTAATCTCATGTTGGCCAAACATGCAAAAAAGGCCGGTATTCCTGTTCTTTATTACATCAGCCCGCAGGTCTGGGCATGGCGGAAAAAAAGGGTTAACAAGATTGCCAAGCTTGTTAACCGAATGGCCGTAGTTTTTCCTTTTGAAGTCGATTTATACAAAAAGGCTGGTCTCCATGCCCGATTTGTAGGCCACCCGCTTATTGACGCCGTCAAGGTATCAGGTGATAGGGAAAACCTTAGAAAAAAGTTTGGAGTAGGGGAGGGGAAACGGGCTATCGGCCTTTTACCGGGAAGTCGTGGAAAGGAAATAAAAAGCCTTCTCCCTGCCATGCTTGAATCTGCCGAAATTATGGCGTCCAGATCTCCCGAATTCCGCTTTCTGCTGCCTGTGGCGCATACCCTTGACAGAAAACTTATTGATGAGCATCTGTCATTGTACAATGTTCAGGTCAAGGTTGTTGAAGGGGAGACTTATGAAGTTATGAAAGCCTGCGATGCGGCATTTATCGCTTCAGGAACGGCCTCTCTGGAAGCAGCCGTCATCGGTACTCCCATGGTCGTTGTCTACAGCGCCTCTCCGTTGACCTATTTTATAGGCAAACTCCTCGTTCTGAAAAATATTAAATTCTTTTCCCTCCCCAATATTATTGCAGAAAAGCAGATTATTCCTGAGTTGCTTCAGGATGATGCCAATGCAGGCCGTATGGTTGAGGAGATGTTCGGTATCCTTTATGGTAAAGGAATTTATGAGCAGATGCTAGTTGACCTCAATGAGGTGAGAGAAAAGCTGGGTGGCGAGGGCGCATCAAAAAGAACGGCTGACCTGGTCATTGAAATGATCAGGGAAGGCCTATAAGTTAGAATCAAAAAAAGCTGTAATTCCATCCCTTCCTGTCCCATAGCGTTTACGCTCCCATTTTCAATCCCGAAGGGGTACAGTTCTCCGGGAGTGAAGCTCTTTCCCCTTTCATGCTCTGCTGTTTCCGGCGGGGTCTTTGAATATTTTCCTGAAGATTAATCTCACAATACTATCGCTCACAGAGAAATAAGCTTTATCTGCATCTCGTGATTTTGATTCTGTTATACTTTTCTTATGAAATTATTGAGACATAAAAAGTTCATTTCAACGGGTTTCGTTCTAATATGCCCATAAATAAAAAAATTCTCCTTGTTGATGATGAAAAGCTGGTTCGTGCCATGATAGCAGATGAACTTGTCTCTTTGGGCTACCGGGTATGGCAGGCTGCCAGCGGTAATGAAGCGCTTGAGATCGTTAAAGAGAGATTGCCCGATGCCGTAATACTGGACATTGTTATGCCGGGCATGGATGGCTATGAAGTCTGCACCCTTTTGAAGGGTGTCAAAAGAACGAAGCATATTCCTGTGGTTATGCTGACAGGACTTAGTGATAAGGAATCGAAGCACAAGGGGCTTGAGGTGGGCGCCATCGATTTTCTAAACAAGCCTGTTGATATGCTCGAGCTTTCCATAAGGCTCAGAAATATTCTTAAAATCAAGGAGTATAATGATCTCTTGAAAGATTACAGTGAGAGGCTGGAAAAAGAGGTTGGAGCCAAGACAAAAGAGTTGAAGACCTCTTTTATCGATACTATTTACAGGCTCACACTTGCTGCCGAACACAAGGATAAATGCACGGCCTCTCATTTGAAAAGAGTTAGCCATTATACAGCCTTTCTCGCCTCGTCTCTTGGCATGACAGCTAAAGAAAGGGAGGTAATTTTTCATGCAAGTCCCATGCATGATATCGGAAAAATTGGTATTCCTGATAGAGTCTTGCTTCATCCAGGCAGACTTAGCCTGGAAGAGTTTGAACTTATGAAAAAACATACCACCATAGGTGGGAAAATATTGGGAGGTTCTGATTCTCTCTACATAAAATCGGCCTATAACTTTTCCCTTTGCCACCATGAACACTGGGATGGCACCGGCTATCCTAACAGGCTGTCCGGTGAAAATATTCCCATTGAAGGAAGAATTATGCTGGTAGCCGACAGGTATGATGCGCTCCGCAGCCCGAGACCCTATAAAGAAGCATTTTCTCATAAGTTTTCCATGAAGGCCCTGAGCGAAGTTTCCGGCAGGTCCTCTTCAAAGCATTTTGATCCCCGTATATATGAGATATTTCTTGAAAATGAAAAGGTTTTTTCAGATATATACGATGAATATCATGAATTGTAACTATAATTATGAGGGAGGTTAAAAATGAATAGAGTTCTTGTCATCCTTGCGCCGGGCTTTGAGGAAGTAGAGGCATTCGGTCCCGTTGATATGCTGAGACGGGCAGGCGCCGATGTCACAACGGCTGGAACGGTAGATGGCGTTATTGTCGGCAGAAATGATATAAAGGTGCTGGCCGATGAATCACTGGACCATGCCATGAATGATGAGTTTGATATGATTATTCTGCCCGGCGGGTCGGGAGGGACAGAAAATATGATGAATGATGAGAGGGTAAGAAGGATCATTGAACATCATGATGAAGAGGGTAAATATATTACGGCCATCTGTGCTGCACCTACCGTATTGGCTAATATTGGCATAACCAGGGGAAAGACCATTACCAGTCATCCTTCCGTTATGAACCAGTTCAGGCATGAAACCTACAGTGAAGACCGTGTCGTTATTGATGGAAATATTATTACAAGCAGAGGGCCCGGTACGGCGCTGGAGTTTGGTTTAAAGCTTGTGGAAATTCTTGTGAGCAGGGAAAAGGCAGAGGAAGTCAATAGTGGTGTAATGGCAAAACTTTAATTCCTCATGTGAGTATTAATGAGAATCCGCCTTAAATAATGGGGGAATGAAAACGATGAGGACATTGCATTATAATTGCCGGATTAATAATAAGGCAGGTCAAATGCGTTTGTGATAACTTCCGCCACCATCTCACGGCCATCTCTTGCAAGTACGGAGACGACATCGATTCTTGCGGCATGGTTTGTAAGCTTCTTCCTGTTCATATAATGCTGGGCCGTTTTGGCGATCTGAATCTGTTTTCTTTTGTTTACTGCTTCGGCAGGGATGCCGAATATTTCGTTCCGTCTTGTTTTGACCTCGACGAATACAAGTGTTTTTTTATGGTAGGCAATAATGTCGACTTCACCGAGGGGAGAACGGTAATTTATCTCTTCTATCCTGTAACCCTTCTTTTTGAGAAACTCGGAAGCAAAGGCCTCGCCCTGCTTGCCCAGTGACAGTCTTTCCCGGGTCACTTTACATGCTCCTTAACGCCTGCAAAACTTTTGCGGTGTGCTGAAACAGGTCCGCAGGAAGCGATGGCCTCCCTGTGGGTTTTTGAGCCGTATCCCTTGTGGGAAGCAAAGCCATAGGCGGGAAATTGCTTGTCCAACTCAACCATGAGACGGTCTCTCGTAACCTTGGCAATGATGGAGGCCGCTGCTATCGATATGGAGCGGGAATCCCCTTTCTTGATTGCTTCCTGGGGAATATCCTTTTTGATCGTATTAATGCCGTCGATGAGGAGATAGTCGGGAGTAATGGAAAGACTGTCTACGGCCCTTTTCATGGCCTTAAGTGTTGCCTGAAGGATGTTAATCTCATCAATTTCATCAGCCTCAGCTTTGCCGACGCCGACAGCCAGCGCTTTTCCCATGATTTCAGTAAAGAGTTTATCTCTTTTTGCTTCGGCAAGTTTTTTCGAGTCGTCGACGCCGGGGAGATCTACCCCCCGGGGGAGAATAACGGCTGCAGCAACGACGGGCCCGGCAAGAGGGCCACGGCCTGCCTCATCGATACCGGCAATGGAATAGCAGCTTTTAGCGTAAAGCCTTCGTTCATAAAAAAAGAGGTCACTTTCATCGTTATCTGAAAAGAGTGACCTCTGTTTTTGTATATCAACCATAGCCCGATAGGAGGGTTTTAGAAAGTTCTTTTTTCCTTAATCCTTGCTGCCTTACCGGTACGTTCCCTGAGATAGTAGAGACGAGATCGTCTTACGTGACCCTTGGTGACGACTTCAATTTTGGCAATCCTTGTTGAGTGAAGAGGGAAGGTTCTTTCTACTCCAACGCCGGAAGCAATCTTTCTTACAGTGAAGTTGGCCCTGTTGCCGCCACTTTTTTTCCTGATAACAGTACCTTCAAAAACCTGGATTCTTTCTTTGTTTCCTTCCTTGATTTTTGCGTGAACCTTTACCTTGTCACCTGACTTGAAGTCAGGGATATCATCCCTTAACTGTTCCTGTTCAATCTTGTCAATGATATTCATTAGTGCTTCCTCCTGATTAATTATCCTAAGTATTATCGATTCCCTAATAATCTGTCAATAACGATGGCTGCTGCTGTTCTTACCGACAGGTGATTATAATTGCCATTGCATTTTACCGGTTCAAGGATATGGTCCACTTCCCGTAAAATATTATCACTAAGTCCCCAGGCTGTTCCGAGAATAATGAGCTGAGGTCTGTCGTTACATTCTATTGTCTCTCTTGCATTAACAAAGGAGAGGCGCTTATTTTTGTAACGCTCTTTTTCGAGAGCAGTCGTTGCTAAAAGCCCGGGCTCTTTGCCCTGCTCCCCTTCAATTCGCCGGACTGCGCTTTTGAGGTCCTTTACGATGCTGACGAGACTAAGAGCGCTGCCCCTGTCGAAGTTATAGCTCGAACCATACCCTTCGAGCCAGTGGCTGCATATCTTTTTTACAAGTTCAGCCTGCTCTTCGTCCGGTGTTACGATAAAGTATCCTGCAAGGGAGTAAGTTCTTGCCAGCCTTGCTATGTCATGTATATCGAGATTTGTTACGGCTGAAGTAACGACCTCTTTATTCCTGTTGTAAACGGGGTAGTGAAGAAGGGCCACATAGACTTTGGACGGGTTCCCTTCATTTTTCAATCTTCTTCCCCTTTTTCAATCTCTGCAATAAGCTTAAGATCTTCCTTGCCAAGAGTTGACCTGTCAATTAGGTCAGGTCTTACTAATAGCGTTTTTTTCAGGGCCTCTTTTCTCCGCCAGAGCCTGATGGCTTCATGGTTGCCCGATGTGAGTACCTCTGGAACCTCTTCTCCCCTGAAGCTTTTGGGTCTCGTATAATGGGGGTACTCAAGTAAATCCCAGGAAAATGACTCTTCCGCCGCTGAATCTTCACATCCCAAAACACCGGGAAGCAGTCTGGCTACTGAATCTATAATAGCCATGGCGGCAATCTCTCCGCCGGTCATGACAAAATCACCGATGGAAAGTGTCTCATCGACGTACTTGTTAACCCGTTCGTCTATTCCTTCGTATCTGCCGCAGACAAGAACAATGTGACTCTCTTTTGAAAGCCGCTTTGCCTCATTCTGGTTAAAGGTCTTGCCGGCCGGTGAAAGAAGAATAACTTTCCCCCTTTCCCCTTTTACCGCTTCGATCGCTTCAGCGACAGGGTCGGGTTTCATCACCATGCCGCTTCCACCGCCGTAGGGCGTGTCATCGACAACATGGTGTTTGTCGTGCGTATAATTCCTGAGCTGATGAAGGCCAACTTGCAGCTGACCCTTCTCTGTTGCTCTTTTCAGGATAGAATCACCAAGTGGTGATTCAAACATACCCGGAAAGAGGGTGATTACATCAAACTTCATAAGCCTTCGATCATATTTTCGAGAGGCTCTATGAGCATCTTCTTATTTTCCAGGTCTACCGCTTTAACGACTTCCCTCGTTACGGGAATGAGGTTTTCCACTTTCCCCTTTTTAACAACGAGAACATCGTTGCTGCCTGTGGGGAAGACATCTTCAACGGCGCCTACAATAAGGCCGTCAACCGTTTCCACTTCAAGGCCGATAAGCTCATACCTGTAATACTCACCCTTTTCGAGAGGTTCCAGATATTTCTTTTCAATATAAAGCTCGCCCCTTGCTATCTCTTCCGCTTTGTCCCGGCTATCAATTTCCTTTAAGCCGAGAATAACCATGTCCCCGTGAAAACCGGCGCTCTCCACATGAAGGGGCCTGAGGGAGGACGATTCCAGTTTGAGATAGAGAATTTGAGCATCATTAAAAATCTCAGGTGATTCGGCATAGGAGTAAACTTTCAACTTGCCCCTTATGCCGTGTGGTTTCGTTATCTTTCCAATGAGGAGAAGATCTTCAGCAGACACTCAAGGTTATTCCATTATCTTTAGCAGGTTATGGCTGTCAGTCTTGGTTGACGCAACGCTGAGAATGGCTCTTATCGCTTTCGCCGTTTTGCCGTTCTTGCCGATAACCTTGCCAAGATCACTTTTATCGACGGAAAGGTTCAGTATTGCTCCCCTTTCATCTTTAACCTCGTCGACAAGAACCTTGTCAGGATTATCGACGAGCGCTTTTGCTATATATTCTACCAGCTCTTTAGACATTCCGTTGCCGCAGAGAAAGCCCCGGCTTGATTAAGCCTTGGCTTCCTTCTTAAAAGTTTCGAGAATTCCGGCTTTGTCGAGCAGTGATTTTACCGTCTCTGTCGGCTTTGCGCCTGTTTTTAACCACTTAAGCGCCACCTCAGCATCAAGTTCTACCGCAGCAGGTTCTACGTTTGGATCGTAAGTTCCTACCTTTTCAATAAACCTGCCGTCTCTCGGGGCTTCAGAGTCAGCAACGACAACCCTGTATACAGGCTTTTTATTTCTGCCGCCCCTGGCCAGTCTTATTCTTACTGCCATAAATGTTCTCCCTTTTTCTTCTTTAGTTTGATTGTTTTTTAAAAATTAAAGGGCATGGATCCCCTTTTTAAACCTTTCATCCCCATTTTGGAGAAGCTTTTCATCATTTTTTGCGCCTGTTGGAATTTTTTTAGCAACTTGTTTACGTCCTGCACTTGTGTTCCGCTTCCTTTGGCAATTCTGAGGCGCCTGCTTCCATTGATGATTGAAGGCTTACGGCGCTCCACGCGTGTCATTGAGTCGATAATGGATTCAATCTTCTTAAATTCCCCTTCGGCAGGTTGCAAATCCATCTTTTTCATTTTCCCCATGCCGGGAATCATGCCGAGGATCTGGTCAAATGAACCCACCTTTTTCATCATCTGGAGTTGCTTTTTAAAGTCCTCAAGATCGAAGTTGTTCTTCTTTAACTTATCTTCCAGGTCTGCCGTATCTTCACCATCAAATGCCCTGGCCGCTTTTTCAACGAGAGAAAGTACGTCACCCATGTCGAGAATTCTCGACGTCATCCTGTCAGGGTGGAAGGTTTCCAGTGCATCTGATTTTTCACCGATACCGACAAATTTGATCGGCTTGCCCGTCACGGCACGGATGGAAAGGGCGGCGCCGCCTCTCGCATCACCATCGAGCTTGGTAAGAATCACGCCGGTAATACCGATGGATTCGTCAAACTGCGTGGCAATGTTGACTGCTTCCTGACCGGTCATGGCATCGGCCACAAAGAGTGTTTCCACAGGGGCAGTCGCTTCCTTGATGGCCTTTAGCTCATCCATAAGCGGGCCGTCAATCTGAAGCCGTCCCGCGCTGTCTATAAGGAGGGCATCAAAGGTGTTAACCCTTGCATGTTCCATGGCCTGCTTACATATATCAAGGGGCGTCATGTCAGTGGCGCTGTCAAAGACTTCAATGGAAAGGTCCTGACCAAGCTTCTTTAGCTGCGTTATAGCAGCCGCTCTTTGCGTATCTGCCGGAACGAGGAGAACCTTTTTCTTCCTCTCTTCCTTTAGCAGCCTTGCCAGCTTGGCCGAAGTCGTCGTCTTACCGGACCCCTGAAGGCCGGCCAGCAGAATGGCAACCGGCGGTCTTGCGCCAAGATCAAGTTCCGCCGTTTCTCCGCCAAGGAGGGATTCCATTTCATCCTTGACGATCTTGATAACCTGCTGGGCCGGGGTAAGACTGTCCAGGACCTCATGTCCAATAGCCCTTTCCCTGATGGAAGCAACGAAATTTTTAACGACCTTGAAATTAACGTCCGCTTCAAGGAGAACCATCCTGATTTCCTTGAGTACGGCATCGATATCTTTCTCTGTAAGCTTTCCCCTGCCTTTAAGGTTTTTAAAGACACGATTAAGCTTGTCTGTCAGTCCTTCAAACATATCTTCCTTCCATCCATGAAACCGCAAATTTTAATGCAAAACCATAGGAAAAGTCAAGGAAAATACACAAGATATGGGGCATAGCATGGACTGGATCTACCTCTTATCCAATAATAAAGATTTATAGGAAAAGTTTTTAACCACAAAGACACAAAGAGCACGGAGAATTTATGATTTTTTCCTTTGTGTCCTTAGTGTCTTCGTGGTGCCTTTATCAAGTTACTTCTTATAACGCTTTTTAATCTCCTTCATCACCATTTCAGGTGAAATCATCTTTAGGCACTGGTTGTCGGTGCAGGCTGTCTTGCGGTGATTCCATGCACTCACGCAAGGAGAGCAGGCAAGATCAGCATAAATGGGGTAGGATTTTCCAAGTGAGCCATAGAGATTTGGTGTTTCCGGCCCGAAAAGAACGAAAGTGAGCATGTCGGTAATAGACGAAAAGTGGCCCGGCCCGGAATCGTTGGAGACCATAAAGTCACTAATGCTATAAAGAATGGGCAGTTGAAGGAACTTCACTTCGCCTGCAAAGTTGATGCACCTGTCGCTTCCCACGTTTCGCTTTAGCATGGCTGCTTCGCCTCTTTCTCCAGGTGAACCGGTAATGAGGACAAGTATCTTTTTGTCCATTTTGAGGATTTCCTTGATCAATTCAGCATAGTTATCCATTGGCCAGCGGCGTTGGGTTAGCAGTTCGCTGGCGTTGGGATTGATAAGGACGATCTTGTCTTTTGAGGTGTTATAGGTCTCAAAATTCTTTTTTACTATCTCCCTGACCACACCCTTTTCTTCTTCCGTAAATGTGATTTTTTTAAGTTTTATTTCACTGTTTTTGACAATTGTTTTTGAAAAGGGAACTTCTTTGCTTTTTGCTGTTAAAGAGTTAACCAGGGCGATAAAATTTTTGGCAATATGGGTATGCGGATTATAGGCGACTTTGTGAGTCAAAAAATCGCCGCGATAGAGGCCCTCATTGTGAAAAGCATGAAAACCGACCGTATTGGAAGCTCCGCTAAATCCTGTTAAAAGGGCCGTAAAGCGGGAAAAAAGCTCCAGGTCGATAATGGTGTCGATATTTTTTGAACGTGTCCAGGAGAGGAAACTGAGCGTATCGACAGCGAGGTTTACAATGCCGTCTGCCCTGATTGTAAAAATGTTTTCCTGTGGAACCGTGCCGAGCAGATCGAGGCTGGGCTTGTTTTTCTTGAAGATTACAAAAAAGAGATTGGCTTTCAGGTCTTTCTTGATCTTCTCCATGGCCGGATCGACAAGAATGGCGCTACCCATTTCAGAAAGCTCGATGAGGAGTACATTTTTCGGTTCTCTCTCTTCCTTTCCCCTGAAGAAATTAATGAGTTTTATAATAATCGTGCCTATCAGGCAGAGGGGAACTCCAACATAATAGTCGATGTTCCGCATGGTATCTACTTTCATTCTAACTCCGTTACGCTTTAATAAGCGCCATATAATACACTATTGTCTTCTTTTTTGCACTCTTTTCGAGGTAAAAGATTGGTTAGACACAGATTTACACTGATTGTTTATGATTTTTAAAACCTTGCTTTGACAGGATTAACAGGATATAAAATTTCTTCACACATCCTGTGGATCTTGGTGTCCGGATGCCTGGAGGATTGCGGTGAGAGGTGGATTTAAAACCTTCATTCTGACAGAATTTACATGATTGCTGTGATGAAAAGATAACATTAGATCTTACTTGTCATTCCCGCGAGGCGGGAATCCAGTTTTCTAAATTAGAAATTCCTTTTGTTCCCCAAAATCATTTGTGCTATAAAAAATAAAAAGGTATAGGGGAAGGCTAATTGGTAAACCTAAATAATTGAAAAATAAAAAGTATGGGATTTAGGGTGTTAGAAGAAAAGTATTAATATCTTAAATTTATAGTGGGAGAAAAAAACTATGAAACAGCTTGTTTTTACATTTTTCATTTTTGGCTTGTTATTAATTTCTAATACCTCAAGTGCAGACGAGCCAGAGGTTCTAAATGAATATTTTGGTCCTGGAGGGATTAAAGATAAGTATTCAGCTTATTATGGTGAAATGCTTGAGTATTACGTTGAAAAACCCACATTGGGTGAAAATCTTCCAGCAGATGTATCTGTAACTTACAGGAAGTTGAGTCAGACAGAGAACAGAGCTGTTTATGCAGTCCTATTGAGTGACGGGAAACAAAGCCAGGATTGGTATGTATTCCTTATAAAAGATAAGAGTAACTGGAAAATTGAGGCAATTCGAGGTTTGGCTCTTCCAGGATTATTTTTTCTCTTTTTGGAGGAACTAGAGAAAAAAACGTCTCGAACTCAAGAAGAAGAATGGACTTACCAAAATATGCTTTTAACTAGTAAAAGTGATAAGTATTTAAAGGTTTTTTTTAGAGATAACCTTAATAAATTCAAAGAGATCCTTAAGTTTTTTACAACAGGTGATAAAGAGCGCTCCAAAAAAACAGCAAAGAAATTATTTTTAAATTCTGTTTATAAGGATGGGGGTGTTATTAATTTTAATATAGGTGGAATGATTGACAACTCAGTTGGTTTCTTATATGTGCCTGTTGATAAAAGTCCCCCTTCCATGAGTCCAAAAGATTTTATTTATATAGAACAGATAACAGATGGTTGGTACATTTATAAGACAACATAGTGTTAATTATTAAAATTGACTGTATGAATTATTATTGACTAGCGAAGGGCATAACAATTGGATTTTAAGTATACCGAATACGATGGTAAAAAAGGTGCACTGATTCTCACTGAAGAAGGTTTGTATTTTCAACCTTACGCAATACCTAAAGATTCATTCTCATATTTTGGTGACTCTCTTTCTATCGGCATTACAGGTATTTTTGGCGCAATTAATCTGACGAAAAAGATTGAAGAATCAGAATCTCCAAGTCCTGGGGAAGTGGCTCGCTTTTTAAGAAATGAATTTTCATTGGAAGAACTTAAAGAAAAAAAGCTTGTTACCTTCTTTCCCTGGAGTAAAGTCAAAGAGGTGAAAAATCGCACTCTTATGGGAACTGTAGAAGTGAAATTTAATCAGGGGCAAGTGATTAAACTGACTGATCCGAAGGAACGGAAGGAGGCATATGAAATTATCCTAAATAAATTGGAGTAGCTTTTTTTTAAAATAGTTTGGGAAAATTTTTTTATCTAAATTTATGTTGGGAGGTCTATATGAGAATTATTCTTTTTAATTTTATTGTACTTTCTCTTTTGGTAAGTAATGCTCATGCCGGAGTCTCAGATATTAAAAGTATGAGAAAGCAATCTAACGGTAAATTTGATGTTGTCTGTACAAATAACGCCACAGAAACGGTTAGTGCTGAAAGCATATTGAAAAATGAAGTTTGTGGTAATAGGGTACCGGCTTCAAATGAAAGCTTTATTTGTACGGGTAACGAGTCCAGAAATGAGTTTTTTATAACCAGAGTTTCAGATCGTAAAAGAATAGGAAGAAAGACAAGTTTTGAAAAATGCCAAAAAATTGTTAGCGCGACTAAAAAAGGCCTGGTTTGTACCGGAAATGAGCAACGAGATGAGTTTTTTATAACAGATACTTCAAATGAACAAAGAATAGGACGCAAGATGAGTTTTGAAAAATGTCTAAAGTCTATTAGTGCAGGGCAATAAGAGAGGAATTCCTTTCATTCGAATTACGGTTTTTTGTAATAACTTCAATTTAATACAGGCAGAAAAGAAATCTAATACATTTAAAGGAGATTAAACATTGGCATTTACAGTATACCTTTCAGGAGAAATACATACAGATTGGCGGGACAGGATTAAAGAAGGGGCAAAAGCAAAGGGCCTTGATATTACCTTTACTTCAGCAGTAACGGATCATGAAGCGAGTGATGCAGCAGGTGACGTTCTGGGTGAGGAAGCCAATCAATTCTGGCGGGATCATAAGTCGGCCAAGGTGAATGCTATTCGCACGAAGAGCCTTATTGAAAAGAGCGACCTTGTTGTTGTTCGTTTCGGTGATAAATACAAGCAGTGGAATGCCGCCTTTGATGCAGGTTTTTGTGCGGCACTTGGAAAACCTTATGTAACTTTGCATGGTGAGGATATTATTCATCCGCTGAAAGAGGTGGATGGTTCGGCAATGGCCTGGGCGACGACACCGGAGCAGGTGGTGGATATATTGGTGTATGTGGTGGGGGAGTGACGAGGAACTTGTCTCCCCTCCTTGATTAGGAGCACCCACAGGGCATAAAGGGATTAAGGGGTGGTCAAACAAAATTATCTGAATAATTACTTTTATTCTCTTTGAGAATCATACTTTTCTTTGGCGGCAAAGAAAAGTATGCAAAAGAAAGCCGCCCTGCAACTTTGGCCTTCGGCTTCCCTCGTTCACGCAGCTGATTGTGGCGGGGATAAAAACTCGCTTCGCTCAGACAGTTTATCCCCTTTCCCCACAATAATCTGCTCCACTCGGCTGTGTTGAATGGGAAATAAAAAGAAGTTTTTTTTGTAGAGACTTTAAATCTTTAAGTAAATAACCTGGAAATCAAATTTGATATACTGGTGGCAATATCGTCGTCAAGATCGAGGTCGGACATACTGAAATTTCCGTTTCGAATGGTTTTTTCGTGGAAAATAGTCCCATCCCTTTTCCATTGCTTCTCTATCTTTTTTTCCCGGGCTGCCTTTTTATCATGCAGCAGTCTGCCACCCGCTTTTCGCCACTCCATGATTTGTTTTAATTCTCCACCGTCAAGCCAGATGCCGTGATTCTTGCAGCGGTCTATAATGACGCCGCTTCTTTTACCAAAGTTGGCCCGGTTCATTATGTTTGTACAGACCGGGCATTTGATGTATTGAATCTTTCTTTTCTGATTGGCCCTGTCTTTGACCAGTTTATTAAGACTTCTGTGGTCAATGCGAAAAATATTGGTAACACTTTTTTCAAGAAGCGCTTCCAGCTCTCCGGGATCGAAGAAGAGGCCCATGCATTTATCGCAGCGTTCGATGTAGTATTTGCCGTCGCCAGCCAGGTTGATAGTCTGCAGCGGGATGTTGCAGGTTGGACAGATACGTTCCGAGTCCGGTTTTGAAACGGTATATTCGTGAATACCTTTCAGATCCACGTCATTGCGGCTGTGACAATATTCGCAGATCGTCGTATGGGCCGGAAGGGGTGCTGAACAGCTTGAACAGTTAGCCATGATAAGTGATGGACAGTTAATATTGAAAAAAATAATTAGACACTGATTAGCACGGATTCAATATGATTTTCACAGATAAGGATTTTATAAGAGTTAATTGTTAACTTTTTCAAATTTTAATCTTTTAAAAATCATAAAAAAATCTGTGTAAATCTGCGTCTAATTTCTCTTGTTATTACTACATTCTGTCCAGAATCTCCTTTTTCTTTTGATCGTACTCTTCCTTTTCAATAAGCTCGGCATCGAGCATTTCTTTCAGTTTTTTAAGGACGATCATGGGATCTTCTTTTCCCGGTTGAGCAGGCTGGTTATTTTGAGGCTTGAAACTTTCCGACAGCATCTGGCCGAAACCGATCCCGGCGCCGAGGCCCATTCCAACACCGGCGCCGCCCCCTTCATTTTTTGCTGCGTCGCGCATGGCTTGCAGCTTTTGCATTTCCGTATAGTTTATACCCGCTTTTTCTGCTGCCTGGGCTTCAGCCATAACGTCGGCTATTCGGTTGATGCGGTCTTCCGTATTTTCATCGAAGTTGGTTCCTTCGATTCGAAAGTCGGTAATTTCAAAACCGAGTTTGATAAAATCCGAGTTAATTTTCTGATGAATACCGGAAGAAAGTTCTTCACGTCCGGCATCGATTTCGGCATAGGAGAATTTAGATTCGGCCATATAGTCCGTTAAGGGCTGGATTATGCGGGAATTCATTACCTCCTTGAACTGGTCAACTGAATAGTTGTCTTTAGCTCCCACTACCGTAGTAAAGAAAAAGTCCGGCTTTACTATTTTGAAACTGTAATTTCCGTAGGCCTTTAGTCCCACGGGGAATTGATACTTGGGGTCTTCATATTTAATGATCGATGTGGTGCCCCATTTTTGATTAAGAATTTTGGTGGTTTTAAAGTAATAGAGACCAACCTTATGTTCACTCTCAAAGAACTGCATGAATTTTTTAATGGTCGTCCAGAAGGGGACGTTGGCCGTTTTGAGATTGACTATGCCTGTATTAGTGATAACCGCTTCCACGCTTCCTTCGTAAACAAAGATGCAGCCCTGACCGGGATTGACAATCAGTTTGGAGGCGTTCTTTATTTCATCGCCGTTATCGCTCCATCGGTAAAAGAGATCATCCGGCGCAGGGTTGTCCCACTCAATTACGGAACGGAGCTGTCTTCTGATTCCATCGATAATTGCCATTTTTTTTCCTCCTGAAATTATCTTATGGGTTCATGGCTTTTTATGAGATAGTTAAACTATAAAAGAAATTGACAAAAATTCAAATAGATAATTGCTCTTTTCCCGGTCATAGATGAATGGCCGAAGCCTTATGCATTCGCTCCGTGCCATATTCATCCAAAAAAGCATTTACAAAGGCGGTTTGTTGAGGTATAAAAAAGAATCAATCATTTCGGGGGGATGGAAATGGGAAACGTGAAAAAAAGAAATTTGAAGAGTCCGAACCGGTAACGGTTTTGGGCTTTTTTTATGCACGAATAATAGTAATCCCTACTTATACCCACAGGGCATAAGTTTCGTTTGAGCAGGCAAGCTGCTCAACTCAGCTTTAGCCTGAAAATCAAGGAAAGGATATGTCTAAAAGTAAAAAATATTTGAAAATATCTCTAGTGTTTCTTTTAGGTGTGATATTTGGCGGCTTTGCCGGTGGTTATTTGGGTTTCCAATTGAGCAAACCCATTAACTCTATGGGCTACCTTATGGCTTCTGCAAGTTTGGGTAACTACTCATACCTTCAGTATCAAAACGCTTCATACGAAGATGCGAAAAAAGCCTTGCTTGAATATATACAATTTTGTGACGAGTTAAAGCGACAGTTAAATGCTGAATTTCTTTTTGGGAAAGAAATATGTGTAATAGACTCAGGTACAGCATATGCTCGGTTGGCTGTCTTGGAAGGGAAGCGAGGAAAGACAGAAAAGTATAAAAGCTACATGAAGGAAGCTCAAGCTAAGTATCAAAGTGGTGGCTGGAAGGACTTTTCAGAAAAGAAAATTTTAAAATTTCTTACTAAAGTTGATTCAAAGAATTTTATAAACAAAGAATGAAGGCTTGACCCTTAATTTTTTTGTTATGTTTGAAAAATTATGAACTTAATAAGATTGCTTCTAATTTGGTTGATCCTACTGCCGGTTCAATCTTTTGCAGTCACAAGTAGCGAACTGGTGAAGGCCGCAATAGAGAGGGCAAATTTTCGAGTAGTTTATGATGGCAGTTATTACTCGATAAAATATCCTGGTGGTGATGTGCCAGAAAATATCGGTGTTTGTACGGATGTTGTAATCAGGTCTTACCGAAAAATCGGCATCGACCTCCAGAAATTAGTTCATCAGGATATGAAAGCTAACTTTTCAAAATACCCATCAAAAAAGATCTGGGGATTGAGTCGGCCTGATACAAACATTGACCATAGGCGTGTGCCCAATTTGCAAGCTTTCTTCTCTCGTTTTGGCCAGGTACTTTCTATTTCAAAGAAAGCCGAAGACTATTCACCGGGAGACCTTGTAACTTGGATGATTCCAGGTAATTTACCTCATATTGGAATTGTAACAGACAAATACAATGTAGAAACAGGTAACCCTATGATTGTTCATAATATTGGTAGAGGGCCAAAGCTTGAGGATATGCTTTTTTCATTCCCAATTACCGGACATTATAGATATTTACCTTAAAAAACATAATTAAAAGTTTCAATGGGAGCGGTGATGAGTGCCCGTAATGTTGCCCGTAACGACGTACGGTCCGACTCCAGGCTACAGCCTGCCTGTCTTCGTGGACAAAACCCATGCTTTGAGACCGAAGTTTTTAATAAAAACTTGTTGGGCCTCACCAAACAAATGAAGATTCTAGTTGCTACTTTTTGTTTACTTTTACCGACAGTTGCGTTGGCAGAATCCTTGCCTGACAGTTTGGAAAGATGGAAAGACATCTCCAAGTTCTTCTGGTCTATGGATTTTTCAAACGAGAAACGCTTCAAGTCTGAATTGAAGGCTTATTATGGGACGATTTATCGTGGAAAATTACTCAAGGATTTGACGCAGTGGGTGGACAGAGAGAATTTGGAAAGCGAGTACTACTCATATTATTTCAGCGACTTGAAGGATACTAAACTTATCAAGCTCACATCAAAAGGTAAGAATCGCTACGAAGCTGACACAGTACAAAACTCCTGCTACTCTCTCGAATACAACCCACCGGCGATGGAGATTGTCGTAGCTGACTATAAAGTCAAAAACCTGACACAAGAGCAGGTAAACAGGTGGCTCACTTCACTCAAGCCTACAGATATAGGTGAAATATGTTTAACTATCAGCCACCATGTCAGAATTCAGCTAAATCCCTCAGATCATCTGGTTGTTTCGGAACAATGGAACATCGTAGAGTCGACTGCACGACTTAACCCCTAATAATGAGCTTCAGACGAAGCCAGAATAACTCAGAAAATTCTTTTCTATATCCTGCTTTTCGACTGTACCCAGAATATCATACCGGGTAGACTGTGAAAGATAACAATAAGCCCGTAGAGGATGGAGATTGAAAGCACGGCCTCTTTTGGTGCGCCTATAAGAAGAAAGATTCCCACCATAGCCCCTTCACGTACTCCCCAACCCGCCAGCGATATAGGAATTAAGGTAAAGAGAAAGACAGGGGGCATGATAACAAGATAGGCGCCCAGCCCATATTCCAGCCCGATAGCCAGTGCTATGGCATAGATGCAGAGTATGGAGCAGAGGTGGATAATTACTGATAAAATCAACTGTCCACTGATGTTGGGGATATTGCTATAGACCTTCCTGAAGCGTTTTGAAAGATCATAAAAAAGGTCTAAAAACCTGATCTTCGACATGAACTTGGCTTTTCTCAGCATAACAAGGACGATAAAGCCTGTAATGCTTCCTGTGCAGGTGAGATTGATTAAACGGTAAAGCCAGGTTGGGAGAAGATCACTATAAGTAAAATTGGCAGCAAGGTTTAATAGAAGCAGGCCAAGCAGACCTACAATACGGTCGATAAAAATACCGTAAAAGGCCTCTCGCTTCCTATAGCCCAGTCCCCCCAGTTCGAGAACCCTCACGGCATCACCGCCGATGCTTCCCGGCAGTGCCTGGTTGAAAAAAGTCCCCTTGAAATAGCTCTTAATGTAGAACCATGTGCTTTCCTTGAAGTCGAGGGTCTTCATGATGATGTTCCATCGCAGTGAAGAGACGAAGGTGCTTAGAAACTGGAATGCTACGGCAGGGATCAGGTAGAGTGGATTGATCTCTTTTAGTATCTTCAAGAGAGAGGGAAAGTCGACAAAGCGGAAGATGACCGTAAGGAGGATGATAGTGATGGCTGTTTTGATTAGGGTTTTTATGTTCATGCTTACTTTTTAATTAACTTTTTGAAAATTCCGGTAAAAAATTATTTTTCGTCTTTGCGAGGTCAATTAGACCGAAGCAATTATTATTTCATATTTTGTACTATATCCATCTGTGATGTCATTTCGACGGTCAGGAGAAATCTTACTAACCTTTTTTCACTCAAGAAAAAGATTTTTCACATGCCTTCGAAATGACAAATAATGAGTTCTGATCTTGTACTAAATTTAGTACATTCCACCAACATTGAGATAAGATCCAAGACCTTTGGATTGCTTCGTCGTTTACACTCCTCGCAATGACAGCTTAATCTGCAACTTGAAAAAGTGACTAACTTCTAATTACTGCACCTGTAAATGTAGAAAGTCTTCTCCTTAAGGCCTTCTTTTTTCAACTTCACCTCTTCAAGGAGTTCCACCTTTTTAAATATTGTCGAAAGCTCTTTCTCTTCCGGTCTTTTGGAAAGAAATACCCCCTTTACTTTTCCAAAATCAATCCCTTTATCCCACATGGTGTACTGGCTGAAGCGGGTCGTTGACGGGATATGGGCCTGCCTTCCTCCACCTGCATAAAAACTGAACATGGCGGCGCGTCTCAAGTGGTCAGCCAGAAGAAGGTCACCGGGCTCAAGGTAGGAAGCTGCTTTTATGGCGGCTTCTTTTACACCGTAAATGCGGTTATGAATATTCATTTTTGGCGGCAGGAAAAAGAGGGCCGGAAAATGAAGGATGAGATTAAGGAGCACGGCAAGGGTAGCACCTGCAATGAAGGTCTTTTTAAGCTTATACTCTTTGACTGTATATGAAAAAATAATAAGGCCTGAAATGAAGGCTACTGCTACCCAGTTGAGTTCCATCTTTTTAAAAAGTCCCTTGTAAAGAAAAAAGAGGAGTGGAAAGAGATAGGTAATGGCAACGAAGAAACGCTTCTTATCATTCCAGTAGTTTTTAACTTTGAAACTTCCGTAAAGGAGAATACCGAAAAAAATGGGTGTAAAGATGGCGAAAAGACCGCCTGCAAATTCAAAGAACTTGTTCCATTTTATTTTAGCTACTTCCGATGTGCCGTGTTTGTACTGAAATGAAAAGCTTATCCAGTCGTGCTGGTAGTTCCAGTAGACGGCGGGAAGGAAAATTATGAAGGCCAGAATAATGGATGTCCATGGTTTTATTTGCAGCAGGTGTCGGGGTATTTTTATTATGATAAATAAAAGCAGCGCTGTGAGAAAGAGGACAGACGTATATTTACTGAGCATCATGGCGCCAATGAAAACACCGGCCAATAGGTAGTCCTTCCATTTTCCGCCGAAGAGAGCCTTGTATGAAAACCAGGCAGACAAGGCCCAGAACATAAGCAGCGGCGCATCAGGCGTGATGATGGTGTACCCCATGCTGATTGTGGGGATGATGGTATAGCTTACAAGAGAGAGCCAGGCAACGTCCTTGTCGTAGACCTCATTGGCCAGCTTGAAAATATACCACCCTGTAAGGGTCATGCAGAAGACGGCAGTTAGTCTCGTGAAGAATTCATGATCACTGAAAAGGGTAAAAATTTTGATCAGGTAAGCCACCATAGGAGGATGGTCGTAGTAGCTCAGTTGCAGCTTCTTGCTCCAGTACCAGTAATAGGCTTCATCAGGGTGAAGTTGGAGGGTAACATTGTAAATGGCGTGAAAGAGGGCGACAATGAGAAGAAGGCCCAGCGCATGGCTCTCCCTTAACTTTGAAGTATCAAGCTGCTTTATCATTTCTAAACATCCCGTAATGGAGTAAAAGGCTTGTCAGGTAAACAAAGGCAAAGGAGAAAATAACGTCACTCAGGAAGTGGCCTCCCTGGATGATTCTTACCATCCCGATTATTCCTCCGGCAGCAACTGCACTCCAGAAGATAACTCGTCTTCTCTTGCCTCTGTAGAGCAGAGCCAGTGCCACGAAGTAAAAACCGGCCGATGCATGGCCGCTGACGAAGGAACAATTTTTTTTGCACTGATCGGAAATGACAAAAGCGGGGGTGAATGTTTTACTTCCTGAAAATTCAACTATATGCCTCGGTCTTGCCCTGCCTGAAAATTCCTTCATAATGCCGTTGACCACAAGAAGCGGTCCCAGCAGCATTGCCATGATTAGATAGAGGTAGGCTTTCTTTTTTAAACCAAGTATTTCATCTCTTTTTTTAAATTGCATATAGGCATAGATGCCTATGATAGCAAGAACAATAATACCAGTCATGGATGGCGCATATTTATAGATCAATTTAAAAAGAGGGTAGCTTTTTGCGTAAAACCTGCCATCCGAAAAAAAGAGGGCGCTTGTCATCAGATCCAATTGTGGAAAGAGAATAAACACGATTGCAGTGGCTATTGAAAACACTAAAAATTTATAGGAAATATTAAGAATCAAGAGGTTATCCTGTACGGGTAATTCAGGGGAAAATGTAAATAGGGAAATATAAAGGAAAATGGCTATTTTTGCAAGGATTTATGATGTCAGCAACAGAGGGCACGGAGGAAAGACTTTTACCACCCCTAGCCCCTCCTTATCAAGGAGGGGGACAAATAACTCCCCTCCTATTTTAGGAGGGGTTGGGGGTGGTAAAGATAAAGCATCACTATTTCGGCTGAAAATCACTTTTCTTCCCGCTTATTATGATAAAGCAGATACTTGGCAAACTCATGAAAGCCGATAGCCATTTTTGACATGTAATCGGCTTTTTCCGGTTCTTTATCTTTAAGGTCTGCCGCTTCTGAAGAATGGAAGTCATAAAGCGCAAAGGATTCATCAGGCTCTACGTTAACGTAGTGATCGTTATCCATAAATCCGAACCTTGGCGGAAATTCGAAAGGCGTAAAGGTAAAGGCACCTCTTTTGCTTTCCAGCGCAGGATCAAGCACATTACGGCCAAGTGTTGTGTTTACGTAAGGCTTACCCATGAGCGCAGCCAGTGTGGGCATAACATCAAGTTCGCTCATAACGCAATCGATCCTTTTTCTCTCTTTTATCAGTTGAGGGGCGTAAATGAGAAAAGGAACATGGAAAGGGCCCGGAGAAAGTCCGCCAAAGCGCCTGTCATGGGACCCGTTGCCGGTGCCGTGGTCTCCGAAGATGAGAAAAACCGTATTGTCAAAGTATTGCTCTTTCCGTGCCAGGTCAAAGTAATAGCCCAGTGAATGGTCGAGAAACCTGAAGCCGTTGTACTCTTCAAGCGAGTAGAAGCCGTTTTCCGTAAGCACATCTTTATCTGCCTGTTCGGGCTCAAAGCCTTTTGAGTCATGGGGAATTTTAAAGGGGCGGTGATTGCCTGCCGTCTGGATAATAGCAAAGAAAGGTTCTTCCGTCTTTTGTGCAAGCATTTCATTGGCCTCCATGAAAAGGTCCGCATCGGAAATGCCCCATACGTCATGAACGGGGGAACGGTAAGCCCCTTCATCAATAATATTAAGATCATCGATATTGTGGGAGAGCATGCCCCGGATATTGCCCCAGTTGGCGCTGCCGCCGAGGAAGTAATGTTTGCCGTAGTCCTTAAAAGCATTAACAATGGTGTGCTGGTTGACGACGAGGGGGTTCCTTGATGATGACCGGCTTGTGCTTACATCGGGTATGCCGAAGAGGGCCGCAAAGAGTGATCTCGATGTATTTTCCATGGGAACATAGAAACGGCTGAAAAGAAGGCCCTCTTTGGACAGTGCGTCAAATCGGGGTGATGAATGAAGTATGGGGGCGCCAAGTACGCCTGTTTTATAAGCTGCAAAGGTCTCCATGAAGATAATAACCACGTTGGGATTGCCTGAAACAAGCGGTCTCGGCCGGCCCTCCCGTTTGAGGGAGAGCGTTTCCGCCGAAGCTTTGTCAACACTGAAAAAATCCACCATGAGGGGATAAAGTTCTTTCAGCTTTTCCCTGTCGTACTCAAAGGGTTTTTCTCCCAGGCTTTCAATGAAAAAGAGGACCGGATTGAGGGCCACGTTACAGATAAAGCTGTCTTTATGAAAAAAAGCATCACTCCAGCGCAGAGGATATCTCGATAACTTGCCGTAGCACAGGGCTGCCATAAGGAGGAAGAAAAGCCCGTTTAAAGTGATGCCAAGCCACAGTCCGGATGAAGATTCCCCCGCTGAAAGGAGGTTGCCCTCTATTGCTTTTAAAAGTCCGCTTTTATAAAAGAGAATAAAAAGAAAAAGAGTTATTGTCAGCTTGACAACAGGGTAGCTCTCCCGGACCATTTGCCACCAGATGCCGCCTGTATCCTTAAGGGCCAGCAGGCTGGCATTAATTCTTGACTGGAGATAGCTGAAATTGCCGAAATCTACAATGTAAAAAAGGATGGCCACCGATAAAATAATGATGTAGTACCACTCGGTAATAAAGAGACCCCACGACTCATGATAAAGGTTGATGCCCGGGATCCAGGAAAAAATGATGGCCGGAATGGTAATAAGTGAAATAAGCCTGGCATCGAATTTTATGCCAATATAGAGTGCCTTAAATGTGGGTGATGAAAATACCTTTACGTCGGACGGCCTGAAAGTGATGAAGAAGGCAATCCTCAGGATGGTCAATAAAGAGAGGTTAAATATGAAAAGCGTTGAAAAAAAAATAAGGTTTTCCGGAAGCATGTTTGTAAATTGCCTTAGGGTTGTTTTTTTGTAGCGCTAACTTTATTCGCTGGCGCTCATTTTGTCAATGTCAGAGAGATAGGCGGCCACAAATTTCTTGTAGCCTTTCTGGATTTTTCTGGTAAGGGGGCCGATGGCAAATTTCTTTTCGTCCACACCTATGGCCGGCACCACCTCCCTGACGGAGCTTGTAATAAATATTTCCTCTGCCTGGAAAATTTCATCACAGGAGAGGTCTTTTTCTTCACCATCAATGCCGGACAATGGCGCAACCTCCAATACGATATCTCTCGTAATGCCGGGCAGGAGACCTGATGAGAGGGGAGGGGTGTAGAGTTTATTGTCTTTCACAATAAATATATTACTTGTAATTCCTTCGACTGCATGGCCTTCATAGTTCAGATAAATCCCTTCATCGCCCCCTCTCTCCTTTATTTCCATCATGCCGAGGATGCCTGGAATGTAATTGATCGTTTTACGGGAGGCCAGCGGAGATAAATGGTCAATTTTGAAGCTTTTCAGGAGGGACAGTTTTATGCCCTTTTGCTGAATGGCTTCAATACTTGCCGGAACACTTTCGGAGCTGATAATAACCGTGCTTCCTTCCTTTCCTGAAGGGAGAAGCCATGAAGGGCTGCCGCCACGAATGACGGTGAGCCTGATTCGGCTGTCGGCGTGGAGGAGATCATTCTTTTCTAAAAGTGTAAATAATATGACGGACAGTTCCCGCTCGGTAAAGGGAATCTCCATTTTAAGAAAACGGGCCGACTCGGTAAGGCGTTTGTAATGATTTTTGAGGGCAAATATCTCTCCTTTATAGCCCCTGAAGGTTTCGAAAAGGCCGTCACCATACATGAGGCCCCTGTTTATCGGGGAGATGGCAGCTTTGCTTTCTTCAATAAAATTTCCACTAAGATAAATAATGCTATCACTCATTTTTCTTTAAATCCTGATGCAATGTTTTTAAAAATTTCTCCCTTAAGGAGCGTTTCTTCATATTCTGACTCGGGGATGGAATCAGCCACAATGCCTCCTCCCGTGGAAAAGTAGACCTTTCCCTCTTTAATGAAGGCCGTCCTGATGGCAATGTTTAAATCCATCGATCCATCAAAGCCTATATAGCCGATGGATCCCGTATAGATCCATCGGGGACACTGCTCAATTTCATGGATAATTTCCATGGCCCTTACCTTGGGCGCACCCGTAATCGAGCCACCGGGAAAGGCTGCTTTTATACAGTCTACAGGGCCGATGCCTTCATTTATTTCACCGGATACAGTAGAGACCATATGGTGAAGGTTGGCGTAACTTTCAATATCCATTAAGCTGTCTGCCTTGATCGTTCCGTACTTGCAGACCCTGCCCAGATCATTTCTTACGAGATCAACGATCATGATATGTTCCGCCCTGTCTTTTTCGCTTTCCCTGAGCGCTTTTTTTCTCAAAATGTCTTCACTCTTATCTGCGCTCCGGCTTATGGTTCCCTTTATAGGCCTTGACTCGATCCTGTTCCCTCTTAATGCCAGAAATCGCTCCGGCGAGTTTGATATGATGGAGAGGCCCGGCAGTTCCAGGCAGGCGCTGAAAGGGACAGGGTTTGCTGAGGTAAATCTCCTGTACAGGGAGAAGGGGGTGCCTTCGAAAGAGGCGCTGAACCGATGAGAGAGATTTGCCTGGTAAATATCACCACTTTCAATGTATTTTTTTATCTTTTCGACTTCATTAAGATAGGCTTTCCTGTCGAAATTGGAAGAAACCTTTCCCATCCGGCTTTCATCAGGCCCGCTCTCTTTCCGGTTGTAAATAAGGTCGGAAAATTGCTTTACCCTTTCCTTTGCCCTTTCTCTTCTTTTTGCTCCCTTTTCCGGATATCCTGTGGAAGAAAGAAAAAGTGTTGACTGAAGATGATCGTATATGAAAATGGTGTCGTAGAAACCTAAATGAATGTCAGGCGCTGAAAAGTTATCCGCCTTTCTTTCAGGCATTGATTCAATATGTTCTCCCGCCTCGTAACCTATGTAACCGACGGCGCCGCCTGTAAAAGGAAAGTCTTCACGGGGTTCTGCCGGGAATTCCTTAAGCAGGGAATGCAGCGCAGTGAAAGGATTACCGTAAGAGGTTGACCTCTTTCCCTCGCGGTAAATGTTAATTTTATCCCCTTCTGATTCCATGGTGAGAAAGGGGGCTGCGCCTGCAAAGGAATACCTGTTGCTATCTGAAACCTTGCCATGGCCGCTTTCCAGGAGGAAAGGGGCCTCTAGCGATGACAGGGACAAAAAAAGGGTTTCAGCAAGTGTCTTTTCCCGGTTGCTTTGCTTTAAACTATGGCTGTGGATTTCCTTGATTACCATTAGGTGATGTTAGGGGTTTTTTTTCTTCAAGTCAAGGATTGAGCCTTTTATTGAAACTAATGGATGGCTCTATCTTCCTTGACATGCGGCGGAGCTAAAACATATACTTGCCAATTACAAAAATTGTGAAGTTAATTTATGGAAATATATAAAAGACTGTTAAAATATCTGAAGTTCTACTGGAAGCGGCTTGTCCTTGCCATGATATGTATGTGGGGCGTGGGGGGCATGACAGGCGCATCAGCCATGCTGGTAAAGAATGTTCTCGATGATGTTTTCATCAATAAAGATGAAAACATGTTAAAACTCATACCTGTTGCCATTATTATCATATATATTTTTAAGGGTATTTTTTACTTTTTCCAGTCATATCTCATGTTTTATGTGGGACAAAGCGTTGTTAAGGATATCAGGGATGAGTTGTACAGTCATATTCAAAGGCAACCCATGTCCTTTTTTGCAAAAAATCCGACAGGCACACTTATGTCGAGAATTACCTATGATGTTAACATGATCAGCAGCGCCGTTTCCGATGCCTTCAGCAGTCTGCTGCGTGATTCCTTTACTGTTGTTATTTTGCTCGGCGTTGTTATCTTCAGGGATTGGGAACTTGCCCTGATTGCCCTCGTTGTTTATCCCTTTGCGCTTTATCCTATTACAAAATTTGGCAGAAAAATGAGAAAAGTGGGAACGAAAAGCCAACTGGCTATGGGATATATAACCAGTTTTCTGCATGAAACGATTGCAGGGGCCAGAATAGTAAAAGCATTTGGTATGGAGCAATACGAGTCGGAGCGTTTTGCCCGGGCGAATGAGCACTTTTTAAAGCTGACCATGAAGTCAAGGAAAGTAAGGGCCCTTACCATGCCTGTTATGGAAATTCTCGGGGCTGTCGCCGCTTCGGCTGTTATATGGTATGGCGGCTTTAAAGTCATGGAAGGAAAGATGACGACAGGAGAGTTTTTCTCCTTTCTGACAGCCCTCATGTTTTTGTACCAACCGGTCAAGAAGCTCAGTTCCGTTAATAATGTTATCCAGGAGGCGCTTGCCGCAGCGGAAAGGATATTTGCGCTTCTTGATAAAGAACCGGACATTCAGGACAGTTCGCATGCCAGGGAAATTACAGGCCTCAAGGAAAGGGTGTCTTTTTCGGGCGTTCATTTTTGCTATGATGATGAAAACGTTATCGATGGCTTTGATCTTGAAGTAAAAAAAGGAGAAAGAATTGCTTTTGTTGGAAGCAGCGGCGCCGGGAAAACGACACTTGTTAACCTGATACCCAGGTTTTATGATGTTACGGGCGGCGGAATTTTTATTGATGGAGAGGATATTCGAAACGTAACACTCCCTTCGCTTCGTGACCTCATTGCAATCGTTTCGCAGGAAACGATACTTTTTAATGATACGGTAAGAAATAATATAGCTTACGGAAAAAAAGAGACTTCCCATGAAGCGGTTATTCGTGCTGCCAGGGCAGCCTTCGCCCATGATTTTATTATGGAACTTCCCGAGGGATATAATACGGAGGTCGGGGAACAGGGTGTCAGGCTTTCCGGCGGGCAGAGACAGCGTCTCTCCATTGCAAGAGCGCTGCTTAAAAATGCGCCCATGCTGATCCTCGATGAAGCGACATCGGCCCTTGATACGGAATCTGAACAGCTGGTTCAGCAGGCGCTGGACAACCTCATGAAAGACAGAACGAGCTTTGTTATTGCTCACCGCCTCTCAACAGTTGTTAAGGCTGACAGGATTGTTGTTCTCCATAAGGGCAGGCTGGCCGAAGAAGGCAAGCATGAAGAACTCCTTAAATCGGGCGGTCTCTATGCAAAACTCTGGGACCGCCAGTTTGCGGATATCTGATTTATTCTATATAACTATCATATCCTGAAAAATCAAAATTTATTTTCATGGCGCGAAAACTAACCTTTAAAGACAGGGCGCTTTTATTTATTGCTCCCTATGTGGCTGAAATTATTGTCCGCTTTCTCTACCTTACCATGAAGATTGAATTTCTTCATGAAGAGAGAGCAAGGAAATACTGGGATAATGATGAAAGGATGATACTGGCCTGCTGGCATGGACGGCTCCTCATGATACCGCTTTGTTATAAAGGCAGGTTCATCAGATGCCTTATCAGCCACCATAAAGATGGCGAGGCGCTTGCCGGATTTATGGGGAGGTTCGGTCATGGCGCTGTGCGGGGCTCATCTACCCGTGGCGGTTCAATGGCCATGAGAGAGATGCTTCGCACAATCAGGAAGTGTGATGTTGCTATTACCCCTGACGGCCCCCGGGGTCCGAAGCATGTCGTTCAGGATGGGATTGTAGCGCTGGCGAGGATGTCCGGCGCGCCTATTCTTCCTGTAACCTTCGGCGCTTCCAGAAAGAAGCACTTTTCAAGCTGGGATTCTTTTCTTATGCCCATGCCTTTTAGCAAAGGGGCTTTTATCTGGGGTGAGCCTGTTTTCGTATCGAAAAGTGACGATCTTGAAGCGAAGAAAAAGGAAGTGGAAAAGAGTCTTCTTGAACTGACTGACTATATTGACCGCTATGTGAGTAAATAATAATGCTTTTACTGACTGCAACCTCTCCAAACCTCCCCTTTGCCAAAGGGGAGGAGTAATGAATTCCCCTCTTTGCCAAAGAGAGGGGAGGGGGATGTTGAGCCAGCCTTATGAAAGGGAGAATTCATTGTATTTTCTCTATAATCTTTTACTGCCTCTGCTGCTTGCTGTATTATCGCCCCTTGTATTCATTAAACTCCTTGGTGATAAAAGCTGGAGGGAAGGTTTTCGGCAACGATTTTTCATTGATAGCTCAATTCTAAAGGGACTTGCCGGTGAGCCTCCTCTCTGGTTCCATGCTGCGTCGGTGGGAGAAGTCAATGCCTCAGCCAAACTCCTTTCAGAAATGAGGGAAAGGTGGCCTCACCGAAAACTTGTTGTTTCAACCTTTACACCGACGGGATTGAAAGCGGCAAAGGAAAAGCTGGGCGCCGATGCTGTTTTTTTTCTTCCTCTTGATCTCTCTTTTATCGTTAAAAGAACGATGAGGAAGATCAATCCTCAAATGCTGATTCTCATGGAGACGGAAATATGGCCCAACCTCATTAGGGAATGCGGGCGCAAGGATATTCCTGTTGTCATCGTAAATGGGAGGATTTCCGACAAAAGCTTTGGAAAGTATCGTCGGCTAAAATTACTGTTAAAGGAACTCTTTAAATATGTAAGCCTTGTGCTTACTCAATCTGAAGAAAGCACGGAACGTTTTCTTTTGCTTGGCGCCGGTGCCGGCAAGGTAATGACGACAGGTAACCTTAAATTCGATATGCATGTTAAAAACAAGCCTCTCAGGGCCATGGAAAAGTGGGGAGGCCCACTATTTATTGCCGGCAGCACAAGAGACGAAGAGGAGGAAAAAGTTCTTTCCGCCTATCTTCATGCCAGGAGAAAACATCCTGACCTCAAGCTTGTTCTGGCGCCAAGGCATTTGCACAGAACTGAGGCCGTGGAAAAAATATTAACGGGAAAGAATCTGCCTTATGAGAAGTTTTCTCAACTTGATGAATCAATTAGCAGGGAAGTGTTACTTGTCGATACCCTGGGAGAACTTTCTTCTCTTTATCCTTACGGAGATGTTGTTTTTGTAGGGGGGAGTCTTGTTCCCATGGGAGGGCAGAATATGCTTGAGCCGGCGCTTTGTGGGAAGCCCCTTCTTTTTGGTCCCCATGTTGAAAACTTCAGAGAAGCGGCGCGCATATTGACAGAAGGGGGAGGCGCTTTGATAGTGAAAAATAGCGATGAACTGGGCCAGACTGTCATAAAACTTCTTAATGATCCTCCGCTGAGAACGTCCATGGGATATAGGGCAAAAGCCTCTATTATAGCACACAGCGGAGCTGCGGAAAAAACGATAAATGCCCTGGCCACCTTTCTTGAGTGAGTCCGCTCTTTTTTGCTTGTTGATTTATTCCATGGGAAGGTCCTGTCAAAATCCCGTAAATACCGATAGCTTTTGACTAAAATGGGGATTTGTGGTATAAAAATGCGTTTGGAACGTTTTTTTCAATATATCGCCTATGGTGAGCCGGAAAGGGGCAAAGCTTTTTTCTTAAATGCGCTTCTGTTCCCTTTTTACCTGCTCTCCCTTATTTATGGACTGGTGGTCAGGGCCAGGATATCTCTTTATAAATGGGGGCTGAAAGAGATGAAAAGCCTTCCATGCAAGGTAATTTCAGTCGGTAATATTACCGTCGGCGGTACAGGGAAGACGCCTGTTGTTGAATATATTGCAAGGCAGCTCACGGAAAAAGGCCTTAAGGTTGCAATCCTAAGCAGGGGGTATAAAGGAAATAGTGATGGTCCTGTAAATGTCGTATCCGACGGGAAAAGTGTTCTAATGGAGCCCGGCCAGGCTGGAGATGAACCTTACATGTTGGCCAGGCGCTTGAAAAAAATTCCCGTCATTGTCGGGCCCGACCGTTATGAAACAGGAACATACGCGTTGAACAATTTCAAAATAGACGCCCTTATCCTGGATGATGCTTATCAGCATATAAGGCTTAAAAGAGATATTAATATTCTTCTCATTGATAGTGAAAGAGGTTTTGGAAATGGCCATCTTTTTCCGCGCGGACCGCTAAGAGAGCCTTTGTCAAATGCAGATCGTGCGGATATTATTCTGCTGACCAGGTGCCGGTCAAAGGCTGAGACCGGATCTGCTTTGATACTGGATTCTCTGAAATTAAATGCCCTTCCTCCTACCTTTAAGAGCGGCTATGAACCAACAAAAATGAGATCTTTCCGGACAGGGAGGGAAGAGGCTGCCGCTATATTGACGGGGAAAAAGATTGTTGCCCTGTCGGGTATTGCCAACCCCGCCTCCTTTTCAGCACTTTTAAGTGCTCTCGGAGGGGAATTGCTGCATGAAGCGGTTTTTGCTGATCACCATGCCTATAGCATAAATGATATAGACAGGGTTATGAAAAAGGCTGAAAGCCTGGGCGCCGATATGATAGTGACGACAGAAAAGGATGCCGTAAAAATAGAAGACATTGATGAAAGGATAAAAGTGCCTTTTTATTATCTTCAAATAGGACTTGAACTCTTTGGAGACGATGAAAGGTTTGCAGGCAATATATTATCGAAGTGCGGGATCAGAGGGACGTGAACAGGTTTTTTTTTATTCAATACATTCCCCTTTTTCTTTTTGCCATGCTTATTTCTCTTCTGCCTGCTTCAACTGCAATAGCTATTGGCAGATTTATGGGGAGACTGCTCTTTAAAATAGGTGGAAAGCACCGCCGTATAGCCATGGATAATATTTCCCTGGCCCTTGGCATTCCTCAGAATGAGGCACGGCAGCTGTCATTGAAAGTCTTTGAACATTTGGGCCGGATGTTTATTGAGTTTCTTAAACCGGCATGCTTTGGAAAAGATTATGTGCAGGCCATGGTTGAAACGAGGGGGCTTGAAAATCTGGAAAAGGCGAAAGAGAAGGGAAAGGGCGTGCTGATTTTGGCGGCTCATCTTGGAAACTGGGAGCTTCTCGGTTCTGCGCTGCTGGAACATGTGGGACCTGTTACCGTCGTCTATAAGAAGGCCAGGAACCCTTATGTTACTGAATTTATAAGGAAAACTAGAAAAAAACGGGGCATTGAAACCATTCCTCACAGGAATTCGGCAAGAAAGATTATGGGCATTCTCAAAAAAGGGGAGGCTGTCGGTATTCTTCTCGACCAGCATGCGACCAACAAGGATGCCGTTAGCGCTGATTTTTTCGGTATGCCTGTTGCTACTAATTACGGGCTGGCTCTCATTGCCATCAAGACGGGAACGCCTGTTGTTCCTGCATTTCTTGTAAAAGATGAAAAAGGGAAATACCTTTGCGCCTATGAGGAGCCCCTCTTTCTTGAAAAGGGGGATGACATGCAGGAAGACATCCTTGGTGCTACGACGACTTTTAACAGTATCATGGAGAAATGGATCAGGAATTATCCTGACCAGTGGTTCTGGGTTCATAACCGTTTCAGGGTTAAAAAGTACAAACAAAAGAAAAGGCCAAAGCGAAGGCCGGAGCAAAGGATAGATAATGGATAAAGAAATTGCTGTTTTTATTGACAGGGATGGAACCATCTCTGAAGAGATAGGTTATGTCAACCATCCCGAACGATTCAGACTGCTGCCAAAAAGTGGTGAGGCCATCAAAATGATTAATGCCCTGGGATTAAAGGCCGTTGTCGTTACCAACCAGGCCGGTGTTGCCAGGGGCTATTTTCCCGAATGGATGATAGAGAAGGTCCATGACAAAATGGAGGAGCTGCTTGAAAAAGAGGGCGCAAAGCTTGATGCCATTTATTACTGTCCCCATCACCCCAAGGCAGGCGAACCGCCCTACAGGGCTGATTGCGAGTGCCGCAAGCCAAGGACGGGTATGATCGATTCGGCGGCGGAAGATCTTCATATTGACGTTAAAAAGTCTTATATGATCGGCGATAAAATTACCGATGTCGAATTTGCCCATAGGGTCGGCGCCAAAGGCATCTTTGTTAAAACCGGCTATGGCAGAGGGGAACTGGAACTTTATGGTGATACATGGACGACGACTCCCGATTTTATAGCCGAAGATCTTCTCGACGCAGTAATCTGGATCAGGAATGAAGAGGAAAAAATCAATGCAGCCACCAGGTAAACGCTGCCGGGAAAGACAGTAAAAAAATGGATCTTATTGATATCATAAAAAACTTTAAGGGGAAAAAGATCGGTGTCATCGGTGATTTTGTCGCTGATGAATATATCTTCGGTATGACTTCCCGCGTAAGCAGAGAAGCGCCTGTTCTTATTCTTAAACATGATTCCAGCAAAGTTGTTCTTGGCGGCGCTGCCAACACGGTAAATAATATTCATACCATGGGCGGTGATGTCGTCCCTATGGGAGTTCTTGGCAATGATGATACGGGCAATCAGATTCTGAGTATCTTAAAGGAGAAGGGAATCGATACGTCTGGACTGATTATCGATGAAACAAGGCATACCAATACGAAAACAAGAATCATGGCCGGCGGCCTCCATACGGTCAAGCAGCAGATGATTCGAATAGATAAGGAAGACGGATGCCCTGTTTCAGAAAAGACGGAAAAAGGTCTTTTGGATAATCTTGTGAAAGGGCTCTCTCATCTCGATGCCCTCATCGTATCCGATTATGGCTGCGGAGCTATTACAGAGGGTATTATTGAAAAGATCAATGAACTGGGCAGAGAGAGCGAAAAAATTATTAACGTTGATACGAGAAGTAATATTAAAAAATTCAGCTCCGTCACCATCGTTACCCCTAATGAGCCCGAAGCTGAAGAGGCTGTCGGTTTTGAGATAGACAGTGATGAAGATGTTACCTGTGCGGGGCAGAAACTGCTTGATCTCGGTTGTTCGGAGAATCTTCTTATTACGCGGGGGAAGAAGGGGATGGTTCTCTTTGAGGGTGATCCTGATGCCCGCTTTATTCCTGTATTCGGCAGCGATGAGGTGGCTGATGTGACAGGCGCCGGAGACACCGTCATCAGCGCCTTGACCATGGCCCTGGCTGCGGGCGCAGGTTTTTATGATGCGGCGCGAATATCCAACTATGCCGGCGGCATAGTTGTTATGAAGAGTGGAACGGCAACGGTTACCGATAGTGAACTTGAAAATGCCATTGCTTCAGAGAAAGAGCAAAATGGATAAAGTATTTGAACTGGGTGAGTTAAAAAAAATAGTGGAGGCCAAAAAGGGCGAAGGCAATCGGGTTATTTTTGCCAACGGTGTTTTTGATATACTTCATGTAGGGCATATTCGTTATCTGAAGGGCGCCAGGGAACTGGGTGATATTCTCGTCGTTGCCGTCAACAGCGACTCATCGGTAAAAAGTTATAAGGGTGATGACAGACCGCATACGCCTGAGCAGGAAAGGCTGGAAATTCTTTCCTCTCTGCATATGGTTGACTATATCGTTCTTTTTTCGGAGCCCGACGTGGCAAACCTGCTGCTGGAACTCAAGCCTCATGTCCAGGCCAAGGGGACCGATTACACGGAAGAAACGGTTCCCGAAAAGGATATTGTCGCATCTTATGGTGGAAAGGTGGCTATCGTCGGTGATGCGAAGGATCATTCTTCCACAGAGATGATTGAAAAAGTAAGAAGCAAGGGATAGCAAATGAAATTTCTCAAAGTCCTTTTGTTTTTGCAATTATTTCCCCCCCTTTCTCTCTCTGCGGATCCACTTGCTTCCATGCCTTTTGAAGTGGGTGAAAGGCTGGAATACGAAATTTCCTGGCTCGGTATACCGGGAGGTAATTCAATGCTGGAGGTAAAGGGCCTGAAGGAAATGGGAGGCTCGGATGCCTACCATGTAGAGTCGAGAACCTGGTCAAACAGATTTATTTCTACTTTTTACCTCGTCGATGACCGTATCGAAGGTTATATGAATGCCGGGGATCTTACCGGTATCAGTCTCAAGGTGAGACAGAGGGAAGGAAGACATAAGGTGGACAAGGAGATAAGTTTCGATAGAGAAAACAATAAGGTCTACTTCAGGAAGAATAAAAAAAAGAGCGTTCATGATGTGCCGCCCTTCATCCGTGATTCTCTTTCGAGTTTCTACTATTTGAGGACGAAGGAACTTGAGGTTGGGAAGGATGTCGTTATGGATACCTTTTCCAACGGAAGATTATACAAGCTCATCGTTAAGGTTTTAAAGCGGGAAGAGAGGCAAGTTAAGGGGAAAAACTATAAAACGATCAAGATACAGCCCCTTATCAAGCAAAATGACGTCTTTAAAAATAAAGGCGACATCTTTATATGGCTTACCGATGATGAATATAAAATACCTGTCATGATACGGAGCGAGATAGCTATCGGGTATTTTACCGCTGAATTAATTAATCTGAGAAAAGGAGATAATAATGGCTATAGATCAGAACCTTCTGGATATCCTCGCCTGTCCGAAGTGCAAAGGTGAAGTTAAGCTGACAAATGAAAAGGATGGACTCGTTTGTCATGCCTGCAAACTGAAATACCCCATCAAGGATGACATTCCGGTAATGCTTGTTGACGAGGCGGAGAAGATATAAACACCGTAAAACGATTAAACGATTAAAGCTGTTTACAAGATGGAAAAACTCTCTGTCACCATCATAACGCTCAATGAAGAGGACAATATCCGCGACGCCCTTGAGAGCGTCAAGTGGGCTCATGAAATTATTGTTGTCGATTCGGGTAGTACGGACAGCACCGTTGACATATGCAGGGAGTATACGGACAAGGTCATATACAATCCCTGGCCGGGAATGAACGGTCAAAAGGCTTTTGCCAAAGAGCAGGCAAGTTGCGGCTGGCTTCTGAATATCGATGCCGACGAAAGGGTTTCGCCTGAACTTGAGGTAAAGATTAAAACCATGCTGGAAAAAGGCCCGGAATATGACGGCTATTTCATTCCCCGCAGGGTCTGGTATCTCGGGAGCTGGATAGATCATAGCGGCTGGTATCCCGACTATACGTTGAGGTTATTTAAAAGGGATAGGGGGCGCTGGGCAGGAACCGATCCTCATGACAAGGTTGTTGTCGAGGGCACAACGTCCAGGTTAAAGGAAGATATCCATCACTTTACCTATAAGAATGTGACTGATCATATTAACACCATGAACAGGTTTACTGCTGTTGCAGCCGGTGAATATGAAAAGAAAGGAAAAAGGGCCGGTTTTTTCAATCTTGTATTGAGGCCGCCTTTCACCTTTTTTAAAAAATATATTCTTAAACAGGGTTTTCGTGATGGATTGCCCGGCTTTGTTATTGCCTTTTCTTCCGCCTATTACGTTTTTTTGAAATATGTCAAACTCTGGGAACTCAAAAACATAGAGCGCGTAAAAGAAACCGGTAAATGACAAGATTCAAAAGAATACTTATTCTTCAAACGGCCTTTCCCGGCGATATTGTACTTACCACCCCATTTTTCAGGAGTATAAAGACGCTTTTTCCTGACAGCCTTCTCACCGTCATTACAACACCTCAGGGCCGGGAACTTCTTCAGGGGATAAAAGAGGCCGATTCCCTCCTGTCTTATGATAAAAGAGGCAGCGATAAAGGTTTTTATAATTTTATAAAGCTTATTAAAAAGTTAAGAGGAGAAAAGTTTGATCTTTGTCTTTCGCCCCATCTTTCCTTAAGAACCTCCCTGCTCCTGTATTTAACGGCCAGTCCTGTCCGGATAGGCTATCGTGAGGCAGCCTGTTCTTTTCTTTATTCAATGACGGCAGAAAGGGATATGTCGAAGCATGAAGTGGATAGAATTTTGTCTCTTCTTGGTCCGCTTCAAGCCGATGTCGATAAGCTGGAGAAATTTCCCTATCTGCCTGTTTCGGAAGAGGCCCGTAAAAAGGTGGATGAACTTCTGAAAGAGGAAAATCTGTCTGAAGGAGATGCCCTTGTCGGCATTGCGCCCGGTTCTGTCTGGGGAACAAAAAGGTGGACTCCCGGGGGGTACGGGAAGCTGGTTGACTCTATTGTTGAGAAATATGGTGTTAAAGTTATGCTTATCGGTTCTCCTGCTGAACGTGAGAGCGGTAATGAAATAATGGCCATTACGAAAACAAAACCTGTCGATATGATTGGAAAGACAACGCTTTCTCAACTGGGAGCCCTTATGAGCCGCTCTTCGCTCCTTGTGGGAAATGACAGTGCGCCCGGCCATGTGGCTGCGGCCACAGGTGTGCCTGTGGTGACTATATTCGGACCCACGTCACCCTCATTTGGATATGCGCCTTATGGAAAGAATGTACAGATCGTGGAAAAAGCGCTTTCCTGCCGTCCCTGCCATCACCATGGCCCTATGGTCTGCCCGAAAGAACACTTTCGCTGCATGAGGGATA
>JAOUBX010000026.1 GCA_029860075.1 Deltaproteobacteria bacterium
CGCCGGGGGAAAAAACAAACTTCCCCATAATGACTATTTCCATAGCCGTTGTTACAAACCAGCACAGAACACTGGTAAATCACATCCAGGTGGGGGAACTTGCCGCAGACCTCAAAGATTACGCCAAATCGTTACCGGGCAGTTCCTATGCCGTTGATAAACGAACAGACAACAGGCAGAAAATATTGAACAAAGCTCCGGGAAAAAACAAATAAGTCCAAATTCCCAAAGGGGAACCGAGCTCTGAGAATCTATTTCTCTTCTTCGAGCTTCTTTCGATAAACTTCCAGAAACTCTTCTTCATAAGTAAGCAGATTAATCCCCATACCGGAGAGCCCTTCCTTGTAAAAAGCAGGGGGGATCTTCCTGAAACGCATCACTTCACCCACCAGTTCGTGATCAACACCCTTTTCGTCTTTAATGGTCAAATAAAGAACGGTTCCTTCGGGATAGATGATATTGGTTTTTATAAACAATCCCTTTTCAGAAATGTCTATGATGTAAGCCCACTTCGCCGGAGGCCTTTCCAGGCCGAAAAGTATGGGTTTGTTAAATCCGATACGCTCGCTTGTCCTCTTCTCATCGATGGCCATTAACAATACTCCTTACCAATTAATAAGGGTTAATTTGTCCTTTATAGCTAATCTTTGTTTAAAGAAATCTCCACTAATTCAAAACCCGGATAAGAGGGCTGAAAAATAAGTCCTCTCAAAACAGGCAACCATCATCCTCTTCGGAAGAAAGACCTCATAAGAAGCAACAGATGTCCCGGTGTCGGAGAAATACGAAACTGAGTGCGCATAGCCTTGCGATACATTTTATTCGTTTCTGCCCGTTTTGAAAGTCCCTTAAGAATTTTCACGGCCTCTCTTTTTTCCTTCTTTTTGGCAAGCTGCCTTACCAGCTCAAGGGTCGTATCAAAATGCCAGGGTTTTATTTTAAAGGCAATACGAAGAAGCCTGACAGACTTGTCCCTGGTCGATTTTTTATGAAAGTGCTTACTTCCTTCCATAAGAATGGCAAGCGCATTTGACGTTTTATTTCGATCCAGCTCCAGCCTGGCGAGACGCTCCCACAAGCCGCTGTGATTCGGCATGGCACGGGCAGCCTGCCGGTACACTGCGATAGCCATGTCTACTTTTCCCTTTTTATAGTATCCTTCAGCAGATTTTTTAAAACTTGAAGCCGCATCCTTATAATTTTTCATAGATACGAGGATAGGGGCCATTTTAAGATGCAACTCAAATTCATTAGGTTCTTTTGCAAGCATTTCCCGGTAAATGGCAACGGCCTTCTTCGCATTTCGCTTGCCTCTTGCTTTGGCCGCTTTATCAAGAAGCTGCCGGCGTGTCAGTTCCTTCCCTTTAAAAAGTTTAATGGCGACCTCCTTTTAAAAAATACTGGAAAGGAAATTAAATTTCAATCCCTCGGCTTTGCAAGAATTTCAAGCACTTTTAATTCAAGGAAGCGTTTTGATGCCGCCGATTTGATTATACATACCGTATCAGCCCCCCTTACCGTACCGGCAAGGGCCGCAACTTCCTCCCCTTCGGGAATAAGACTACCGTCACAGGCCTCCATAACGATTTCACAGCAAACCTTGACCCCTTCGCCAAACCTCCTTAGTGACTGGGCAACGATCATAGTCGGATAAAGACCGTCAAATTTCTTTGAAAAAGCCGTTTCTATTGAATGAGTCAGTATGGTGCCCGTATATATTTTTGCGCCGCACCTTAATATTTCATCTCGATGTTCAGGCAAAAATTCAAAATGGTTTGGCTCCTTAAAACCTGCAGAATGGGTAACAACAACGACGTTGACATTTTTACCCTCAAGCTGCCTGGCCATAGCCGCACCGGTAGTTCCGACAGTCGTTGCGACAACAACATGCCTGCACCCCTCATTAACAAGCTGAGACGTAATTTCAATACAGCGCCCACTATTTTCCCTGCCGCTGCTTTCAAAGTATTCGACCTGCCTGATCATTCATCTCTCCCTGACATAGCACTGTAATCTTTATAGCATACTATTTTTTCAAATAAAACTAAACAATGCTATTATCCGTGGACGGAGATATTAAAGACCGGTATTGAAATACCTGAAAAAAGATTATTTTTTATACCCATTAAAAATCAGCAATGCCGCTAATTCTTTGACATTTTTTAACTCATAATTTAGTATACATCTTTACAACAAGTACTCAGGACATTCTTCCTATGCACACACCTTCAATGAGCGAATTTAAAGAACTGGCCAAAGAGGGGAACCTTATTCCCCTTTACAGGGAAATACTGGCCGACATGGATACACCTGTCTCTGCCTATAAAAAAATAGCGCGCGGCCCTTACTCCTTTCTATTTGAAAGCGTCGTAGGCGGTGAAAAATGGGCCAGGTACTCCTTTCTCGGCTGTGAGCCGTCGGTTATTTTCAAGAGCAAGGGTGGCAATGTAGAGATCATCGAAAATGGCGAAACGAAAATCATCCATTGTGATAAAGACCCCCTCTATCACCTGAAAGAGCTTATGAACAGATACAAGCCTGTCAAGCTCCCGGGCCTTCCAAGGTTTTTTGGAGGTGCCGTCGGTTATCTCGGTTACGACATGGTCAGATTTTTTGAAAAACTCCCTGAACTTACGGAAGATGATCTGGGCCTGCCTGATTCTCTTCTCATGATCACCGATACGATCCTCATCTTTGACAATGTAAATCAGAAGATTAAAGTCGTCTCAAACGCCCATACGGAGGGTGTTGATACAGAAGAGGCTTACCACAGGGCAGCGGAAAGAGTCGAAGATATGATCGACCGCCTCAGAAGCCCTATACCGATCAGGGAGAACCGGAAAAGGCTGTCAAAGCCAGAGGAACCAAACTCTAACTTTTCAAAACAAGCCTTCAAGAATATTGTGGAAAAGGCAAGAGACTACATCCGGGAAGGCGATATTTTCCAGGTCGTTCTCTCCCAGCGTTTTGAAGTGGATAATCATGAAGATCCCTTCGACGTATACCGGGCCATCAGGTCTTTAAATCCCTCTCCCTACCTGTTTTTATTAACTATGGATGAAGTTTCCCTTGTAGGATCATCACCGGAAGTACTGGTAAGAGTAGAAGAAGGAGACATTACGCTAAGGCCCATTGCCGGGACCCGCAAAAGAGGCGAAACGGAAGAAGAAGACAAGGCCCTTGAGGAAGATCTTCTTGCCGACCCCAAGGAAAGAGCCGAGCACATCATGCTTGTCGACCTTGGCCGTAATGACGTGGGAAGGGTATCACAGGTAGGCAGTGTTGAAGTGGATGAACTCATGGTTATCGAGCGCTATTCTCATGTCATGCATATTGTCTCCAACGTAAAAAGCAATATCAATGAAGGTCTCGATGCCTATGACGTGCTGAGGGCATGCTTCCCTGCGGGAACCGTATCAGGGGCACCCAAGGTAAGGGCCATGGAAATCATCGAGGAACTGGAGCCGACCAAAAGAGGCCCCTATGCGGGAGCCGTGGGCTATTTCTCTTTTACAGGCAATATGGATATCTGCATTACCATAAGAACTATTCTCATCAAGGGGGACAAAGCATATGTACAGGCCGGTGCCGGCATTGTCGCCTATTCGGACCCGGAAAGCGAATATGTAGAAACGGTAAACAAGGCCAAAGGAAGCATGAGGGCCCTTGAAATTGCAGCAGGCGGCCTAAATTCATAAGTGAAAGCTAAACCGCGTTAAAATCCCCTTAATACCCTCTAGGGGCATATTTCCCCCTTTACAAAAGGGGGAGATTAAAATCCCTCCCTTTTGTAAAGGGAGGTGAGGAGGGATTTTATTATTAAAAATTTATCTGATATAATTATGAGTAATAAATCTTTTGTCATACCAGATCTGGTATTTTACATTTAATGCAATGGATTCTCCTCCTTCAGCATTTTATAAAAAAAAGTTAATTCTCCCACTTACACTCTCAGCAATAACTCTCATACTTTATGCTTTCACCCTGTCACCAACAATAAATTTTGGCGATTCCCCCGAACTGATATCATCAGCCTATACACTCGGCATGTCCCATCCGCCGGGCTATCCCCTTTATTCTTTGCTGGGCAAGTTTTTTTCTCTCATTCCCTGGTCTGACTCCATTGCCCGGCGGATTAATTTAGCATCGGCCTTTTATTCGGCAGCATCCATATTTATACTTGCACTGCTCATTGAAATTTCCGGAATCAATTACGCCAGAGTGGGCATTATTTTTTTTGCAACCTTTCTGGCTCTCTCAACTACCTTATGGTCCCAATCGGTAGTGTCAGAAGTTTATACCCTCAACCTTCTTTTCTTTTCATTGCTGCTTTTTTTTACTTATCTCTGGTGGAAAAAGGGAGACAGGCCATACCTGCCGGCAGGCTTTTTTCTTTATGGCCTTGGTCTTGCCAATCATCACACACTGCTTCCCTTTATACCTCTATTGATCATCTTCCTTATTGCCGGAAAGCGAAATGAAATAAAAAATATTCCTCTTATCTTTTCATTGATCGCCTTATTCATACTCGGCTTAAGTGTTTATATTTATATGCCCCTAAGGTCAATGCAGTCCCCCGCTATGGACTGGGGCGATCCTGAAAACTTTAGGCAATTTTTCGATATAGTACTAAGAAGACACTTTCCAACGATTGAAACAAGCCTTACTTTACAACAGGCATTTAAGCAACTTACCTGGTATGGCAGTGCTATAGTCCGGGAATTTACCTTTACAGGAGCGATTCTGGCGCTGTGGGGCCTCACAAGGTCTTACAAATGGGGAAAGCCTCCCTTTTTATTTCTCTTCCTCCTTTTTATTATCCACGGAATTGCTACCCTGCTCGTTTTAAATCCCACATCTTCAGAATCCTACAAAAACGTAAGCGCCATGTTGATCCCTTCCTATGCCATCATGGCGCTCTGGATCGGTCTCGCTGTTTCGAACTTAACATCTATAATAGTCAATAGAAAAGGGGGCCACATTTCCCTTACCGTACTTTTTGCCGCAATTTCAGCTTCCCTGATTTATAACGCACCCTCTGTCTATCAAAAAAACGACGAAAGCAATAACTACTTTGCCCTCGATTATGCCTCCAACATATTTAACAGCATCGATGAAAAGGGTGTTATTTTCGTTGAGTCCGACACGGCCCTCTTTCCCCTCTGGTATCTCCAGTTTGTTGAAGGCGCAAGACCCGATGTGGCCGTCATCGACGTGGACTTTCTCATGCTTCCCTGGTTCAAAGGACAAATCAGGGAAAGGTACAAAAATATTGATATCAAAGTGGAAGACCTGGGCAAGCATTCATCAAGAAGCGGTAAAAAAGTCGCCTTTGCCGACATGCTCGATGCCTTTAAGGTAAACCAGGTGGATACTGTTATTGAAGACATCATCGCAATAAGACCTATCTATATATCCTATGAATTCGGTCCCGTCTACAGACAATTTAAAGAGATAAAAGGGATTTACGTTATCAATGAAGGCCTCATTTACAAAGTCAGCAAGACCTACGAAAAACCGGCTGTAAAAAAATGGGACACCTTCAATTTCCGAAGCCTGCTCCAATATAATCTGAAAGATGATCTCACGGTCAAAGTCCTGGCTTCAGCCTACATCAATCCGCTGAAAAGAAAGGGGCAGTTGCTTTATGACAGTGGTAAAAGGGATGAGGCAATGAAAATTCTTAAGCGAATAAAGGAGATTGAGGCTGGGGCGGCTGGTGTGAAGTGATAGCTCTTTCTCTTGAAATTATGGGTTGCACTTCACTCCGCCCATTCTGATCTACGAAAACCATATTTTATCTATCCCACTCCGAATGTCCCGCTATTGTCATTCCCGAGGATTTAATCGGGAATCTGGTTTTGGTTAAAAAGCATAATCCCCGGTGGTGAGATTTTTATTGTGATTTGATCGAGTCATGAAATTGAAACCATATCCCCGACAGGGGCATTCGGGGATGACAGGAAAGAAAGAAACCTATATGAATTTGTCATTCCCGAGGGTCTAATCGGGAATCTGGTTTTTAAGTATGGTGATTTGATTAAGTAATAAAACCAAAACCATATCCCCGATAGGAGCACTCGGGGATGACAGAGAAGAAAGGAGGGCAATAAAGGGTTCTAATTTTAGTGGTATAGGGTCTTTAACTTAAGCGTAACCCGGATGAAAATCCGGGGCATATAATTTCCCTGTAAGACGTTTTTATTGCCAGGCTCTACTGTACTTACGTTTCCAGTTCAACAAACAGATCATTCAGTGCTTCATTTAAAAGCTTCTGAATCGTTGCATCTTCTTCAAGTGCAATAGTTTTAAGCTGTCTCCCCTGGCTTAACAACATTATATTGAAGGATTAGCAAACTCTGACAAAAATAAAAATAAGGCCCTGCAGCAGTTGCAAAGGATGCAGCAACAAATAGTAAGGCAGCGGCAACGAGATTTAGGTACTGGTCGATAATTTGTAAATATGATTTGAAACAAGAATAGCCAATAAAATCCAAACTTCTACATCAAAAAGTCTTTTTCAACCAATTTCCAATCAAAAATAAATAAATTTACAAATAAAAAGTGTTTTGCTACACTTTCACTAGAATTAATCTATTATTCCTCAAATAAATGTTTATTAAAACTATGCGTTAGCAATAAATATGAAAATTAACCCGGACAAAGATCTTAGGCTCGTTGGTTATGGCGAATTAGTACGGCGCTATTCTCTTAAAGTCATACCTCATCATACTCAGTCATTCATCGCTGAAAAAGGAAGGCGTAAGACGGTTATAGAGGATTACCGGAGGAAGGAGATTTATACCAGGAGATATGACCCTGCAGACACTTTGATGGATCATTTAGTATTTGCTCTAAAGTATGAAGGGATCAACTTGGAGATACTCAAAGCTCTTTTCCCGGTTGTAGACTCCGGGGAACTTGAAGACTCTATCAAGCGAAATCCAGCAGGGAAGCATTCACGAAAAATCTGGTTTTTGTACGAATATCTTATGGACAAGGAACTGGATTTGGAAACTCCCGGTGTAACTAATTATGTTGATCTCCTTGATTCGGGCCAGTATTACACTGGAAAAGGTGCCCAATCCCGCCGTCAAAAAGTTACAGATAATCTCTTAGGCAATCAGCACTTCTGCCCTATGATTCGACGAACTGATGAACTGGAAGATTATATTGATCTTCAGCTAGACAAGAAAGGAATAGAAGTAATAGGTCAATATCCGCCGGAAATCATACAGCGGGCAGTTTCTTATTTATTTACCAGGGAAACAAAATCTTCCTTTGAGATTGAGCGAGCAGTTCCGGATCAGAAACGGGCAGCCCGATTTGTTGAATTGCTTATGCGAGCAGATGATCAGGAGTTCTTTGAAAAAAAATCATTGATAGAACTTCAGAAGGCAACTGTTGATGAACGTTTTGCTAATCATGATTTTCGTACTGATCAAAACTATGTGGGACAAACCGTAAGTTTTGGTAATGAGGTGATCCATTATATTTCACCCAGGCCTGAAGACCTTCAAGAACTCATGGAAGGCATGTTCCAGGCCTATAAGCGAATGGTGGATTCTCAAGTTCATCCTGTTTTGATTGCGACAGCAATTTCATTCGGATTTGTATTTATTCATCCTTTTGATGATGGTAATGGTCGTATTCATCGCTTTCTAATTCATAATATTTTGGCAAAAAGGTTGTTTACACCGAAAGGCTTTATTTTCCCGGTTTCAGCAACCATGCTCCACAAGATGAGGGAATATGATGAAGCTTTAGAGCTCTTTTCAAAGTCTCTTTTGCCACTGCTGGATTATGAACTGGATGCTGATGGCAGAATGGATGTTAAGAATGAAACGGCACTGCATTATAAATATATCGATATGACCGCAATAGCTGAAAGATTATTCGGATTTATCGAGGATACAATTGAACATGAGTTAGTCTCAGAATTGGACTTTATTATTGATTACGATAGGGCAAAATTGGCTATAAGAGAGATTGTGGATATGCCTGATCGGCTTATTGATCTCTTTATCCGCCTGTGCATTGACAACAAAGGTCAACTGTCAATTAACATGCGTAAGGCCAAGTTCGCAAGTCTGACAGACGACGAAGTTTTACAAATGGAAAAATGTGTTCGAACTTCCTTTAAGAAAATTTAAAAGGTAATGCGGCAGCTTTTCATTAAGAGTGGTTTGTCCCGGGAGTACAATTGGAAAGGGTCCTTTTTCACAATCCCTGTGTCGATCTTTCCGTAGAAAGTATAATAGAGACCGCCAGGGTCAGGGTTTTGGAATATTGCGGCAATAACAAGAGCCGTGCCGCCGAACTGCTTAAAAGGAGCAGGACTTTTTTCTACCGTAAATGAGTGGGTACATTACTACTACTTTTTTTGTCATTCCCGAGGGTTTAATCGGGAATCCGGTTTTAACGTTTGATGATTTGATAAAGCAATAAAATCAAAACCATATCCCCGATAGAAGCACTCGGGGATGACAGGAAAGAAAGAAGCCTTGCCTATCCTACTCCGAATGTCCCCCTTTTGTCATTCCCGAGGGTTTAATCGGGAATCTGGTTTTAAGATATGATGAATAAACAATACTATGTCTACATCATGGCAAGTAAGCGAGACGGAATGCTTTATATCGGTGTTACCTCCGATCTAACAGGAAGGGTTTATACTCACAAATCTGATTTGGCAGAGGGTTTTACAAATAAATACCACATCCATAACCTTGTTTATTTTGAGGTTGCCGAAGATGTAAATAGTGCCTTAGCACGGGAAAAACAGCTTAAGAAGTGGAATAGAGCATGGAAAATTGCTTTGATTGAAAAGAATAATCCCCAGTGGCGGGATTTGTATTGTGATTTGATCAAGTAATGGAATTGAAACCATATCCCCGATAGAAGCGCTCGGGGATGACAGAGAAGAAGAACACCTTGTCTGTCCATTCCAATCTACCTCTTTTGTTCTTACCGAATGCCCCCCTCATTGTCATTCCCGAAGGTCTAATCGGGAATCCGGTTTTGAAGTCTGCCGGGTTGACCAAGTAACAAAATTAGAACCATATCCCCGATAGAATAATTCGGGGATGACAGAAAAAGCAGAACACCTTATCTGTCCATTCCAATCTACCTCTTTTGTTCTTACCGAATGCCCCCCTCATTGTCATTCCCGAGGGTCTAATCGGGAATCCGGTTTTAAAATCTGCCGGGTTGACCAAGTAACAAAATTAGAACCATATCCCCGATAGAATAATTCGGGGATGACAGGGAAGAAAGAAGCCTTGCCTGTCCTACTCCGAATGCCCCCCCCATTGTCATTCCCGAGGGTCTAATCGGGAATCCGGTTTCGCATTCCTCTACCCAATTTACAATTGCTACCTGAAATAATACCCATTCAACTCATACTCAAAGTTGGCAACAACATCAAGAACCTCACCCAGGTTATCAGGCAAGGGGAAAAAAGGAACGGCATCCCTGATGGCATCTATGGCGGCGCCGTCGAGAATTGAACTGCCCGAGGACCGAAGAAGATTTACACCTTTCAAAGTTCCATCCTCATTAATGGAAAATTTAAGTGTCAGTATCCCCTTTAAACCTTCTCTTCTCGCCGATTCAGGGTACTTCCAGACCATCTGGATCTGCCGCTTGATTTTGGAAAAGTAGGAGATATATTTAAATTCTGTCGTGTTGAGTGAGACGGCATTGCCAATTTCCACTTCTCTCGGTGTATCAAGGTCAGGCCTTTGCATGGAAAGCCGTTCATATGAGGGCATGAGGGCACTGAAAGAAGGCAGTTTTTTTTCGGCTTTTTCAAGGGGACTCTTACTCAACCCATCCTGTATAACAGGAGCTTGCTCCTTTACATCAAGCCCAGGAGCATCGGTAAAGGGTTCTTTACTACTTTCCAACTCTAAATTGCCTTCTGATGGTTCAGCCTGCACACTCTCAGGCCTGGACGACACAGAACGCTGCTCTTTTGAAAACACCTCGGGAGGTAACGGTGATGGTGGCGGGGCTGTCTCCTTCTCTACCCGGTTCGCTTCCCGTCCAAATCGCTTGTTTTCCTCAGAGCGTGACTGTTCTTTCTTCTCCACCGTCCCATCAAAGATTTCCACAAAAAAATCCTTTGATTCAGGTACCACCGGTTTTATATCAATAGAAGAGATGACAGCGATGAAGAAGAGAAGTACAAGGTGGACAACAAGGGAGACAGCAAGGCCTACACCGAGCCTGTTTCTGTCAAAAGTCATTTCCATAGGAATATTATAAAAGGTCTTTCCGGTTATCGTCAAGTCAGGCCTTATTTACCATTTACTCTCCCTATGCTAATATAGCGCTATGTTAAAGAATGTCAGCAGAAAACAACTCAACGCCCTCCCCTCCCTCGTTGTGAGCGACGAAGCAGGAAACCTTTTCGACCTGCCCGAATATGCCATGCTTGCTCGAAGCGGTAATGAATTTGTCATCCCTGAAAGAGAAGCGATAATACCGCTCCCCTATGGCAGCGACCTGCATGTTCTGCCTGACAGGTATGCACTGGGGATTGATCGCAGGAGCGGCAAAATAAAGACCCTTAAAAGTTACAGGGGGATGAAAGTGTTCGCCGCTTCGGCCTTTCTTGCGCCCGCCTATACAGCGCTCTATCTTTCAGCCTGCAAGAAAAAGGAAGGAGCCCGGGCACTCCCCCTTTTTGCCTATGCAGCCGTTGGTTTTGACGGCAAAGACTTTGTCGCAGCAGCTCTCAGGGTGGATAACGACAAAAGACAGGACTGTGAAAACTTTGATCAGGCAGAAATTATAAGACGAGGGAAAAAGCTTCTTAAAAAATACAAAGGAAACCGGCTCACCACCCACCTCATAGAGAACTGTGCCTTTGACTACCTCTGCCCCGCCGCCAGAAACTGGGTTATGGGACGATGGGAAGCGCCTGTTCCCGTATCGGTAGGATGCAACTCCGAGTGCCGGGGCTGCATTTCCAAACAACCCGAAGAATCAGATATTCCTTCTACACAGGACAGGCTCAACTTCACACCTACCGTTGATGAAATCGTTCAATACTGCGTCCCTCATCTCGAATCAGCGCCACGGGCCGTTGTCAGTTTCGGTCAGGGCTGTGAGGGGGAACCCCTGACCCAGGCCAGACTCATTGAAGAAGCCGTCAGGGAAATGAGAAAGAAAACACAAAAGGGAACCATCAACCTGAACAGTAACGCATCCATGCCTGAAGCCGTCGAAAAAATCTGCAATGCCGGACTGGACAGTATCAGAATATCATTAAACAGCGCTCAGGAGCGCTACTACGAGCGTTACTTCAAACCGAAGGGTTACGGCCTTTCTCATGTGAAAGAATCGATGAAAGTAGCCAAAGCGTTAAACAAATGGGTCTCCCTCAACTACTTCATCTATCCCGGCTTTACCGACAGGGCAGATGAAATGGCGGAAATGACTGCTCTTTTAAAAGAAATTCCCGTCAACATGATACAGATGAGAAATCTCAACATGGATCCCCATATGTACTGGGAAGAAATGGAAATGGGGGAAGTCAAGGCAGAAACAATCGGAATCAGAAAGTGGATGGAGAAGATAAAAGAAGTAAGACGGTCAATAAAGTTCGGCTATTTCAATCCACCCTTAATGAAATAAAAGTGAATAACTCAGGCCAGACTGATATCGTAGGATTCTATAAATTTGGAATCATATGCCTTTTGCGTTGCCGCCATAAGCTTCTCTATACTGCCTTCAATAGGACCGTCCCAGTATTTAATAATCCGACCGGCAATACTCTCTATCCCTTCGGCAGCAATAGAATCATCATAATAGGTGAGAAGCGGTACTTTCTCCTTAACAGATTTCTTGACATGACTGTCGTCAAAAACAAACCCGATATATTCCGTCTCCAGGGAAAGCCTCTCCTTAATCGTTGAATGGAGATTATCGAGAACCTTGAGTTCCTCCGGGTTTTCACCCATATTAAATACAAACCGGGGACGGCAATCATGGCAAAAGGCCATCATCTCCCCGGCTACCTGACGGTCAACCTTATCCATCTCCTCGATAACCAGTTCAGAGGTAAGCGGCTTTGAAGTTGTCGATTTTTTACATAACTCATCAATAAGCGCTGTAGCAGCCCTGTTGGGCCGCGCAATATGCCTCATCTTCCTCAGGATAAAATTCTTCAAAAACATGAGCACATTCATAATTGCCGAATACTCAAAAGTGGAAATGATGATTCCTGAATCGGCCATGCCGAAAAAATCAAGTGTATTAAAAGAACTTCCGGCCCCGAGATCGACGAGGATATATTCTGCGGGAATCTTTTTTATTTCTCTTATTATGCGCAGTTTCTGGGCATAGGGGATGTTTGCCATAAAAGGAGATTTGCCGTCACCGGGAAGAAAGGAAAAGTTCTCGATCCCCGTATCTACAAGATAACCATCGAAACTGACTTTTTTGACCTTGAGAAAATCACCGATACCGGGATTAACATTGGGAAGCCCCAGGTAAGTATGCAGATTGGAGCTGCCCAGATCAAGGTCTACGGCAACCGTTGAATGGCCCGCCTTTGCAAGGGCAATAGAGAGGTTGGCCACAAAGAGACTTTTACCAACGCCACCCTTTCCACCGGCAATGGGGATGATAGTTTTTTCCATAGTTAAGACCCTTTACTCAAAAACTTAAGGGCGCTCCCCAAATATACAGACGCTGCGCTGCGGTATTGAAGAGGTTCCTTAAATATATCTGGAAAAACAAAAGGAATCAAGAAATGAAAAATTTAGATTTCCAAAATGCCGTGCTGGATAGATTTAATACTCATTTTGCCGGAATCAGTGCTAAACTCGATACTTCTTCCGTAAGAACCTCCCGTATCAGAACCGATAAGCCTGATCTCATGTGTCTGCAATATTTCGAGAATGGCTTCAACATTCCTGTCTCCCACACCTTTATTTTCTTTTTTCAGCGCCGGAAACATGGAGGCCCCACCGGCCATTTTTGCTTCAAGGCTTATTGATGAACAGCCATTATGGCCAAGTTTTTCCAGCATGAGATTGATAGCCGTATCTGCATACCTGGGATAAAATTTCTCCTCCACCGCTTTTGTACTGTTTGGGAGCATAATATGGGCAAGACAGCCCATTTTTTTTTCTTTATCATAAAGAGAAAGGCCGACACATGAACCGAGTCCGTTCGTTACCAGGATGTCAGGAGCTGCCCCGATTTTATAATCAGCAATTTTTACCTTGATGATATTACAATCGACTGCCACAAAATGCCTCTACCTTTCCTGACCCGCAGCTTTAAGAATAACATTGAGAGAACCGGGGTCAGGAATGAGAAAAAAGTTACCCTTTACCTCATCGCCTCTCAGGAAAAATTCAGTTTCAACGACAAGGGCCTTATCTTCTGCGCTGCAAAGCTCAATGAGCGAGTAATCAACAATGGCGCCTGCCATATCATATGAAACACTCGGCGTTGAACAGATGAGATTTATATTGAGCATGGTGCCTAAAGCGCTGAGGTAGGCTGACGCAAGAATGTTACCCACTTCCTTCAGCGCCGAAAGCGACATTTCTGAAAAAACTTCACCTTCTTCAAGTTCTTTCTGTAAAAGAAGAGAGACCATCCGTTCAGCGCTTTCCCTCGGGTAAATAAGAAGCATATTACCGCTGGCATCCCCCAGCATTTTAAGAAACATTCCCACAACAGGCGTATCGTCCCCACCGAGTTGATCGGGAACATCCGCAATATCGAGTAATTCAACTTTTGGAACCCTTATTTCAACACTCGTTGCAAGAAGCTGGGAAAGGGCCGTTGCCGCATGGCCAACACCGATATTACTGATTTCAGTCAGTGCATCGAGCTGGGCATTTTGAAGTCTGGAAAATACCATCGTCATCAACCTTTAAAGTAAGTTAGGCATATCAAGGACAAAGATAACCGACCCGTCACCAAGAATAGTAGCTCCGGAAAAACCCTTTACCCATGACAAAGGGGGCTCAAGCGGTTTAACAAAGGATTCCTGTTGCTCTACAAAACTGTCCACAACAAGACCTATTTTCTTATTCTTCATTTCGACGACAACAATCGATATCTGCTGACCAAGCACATCCTTCCCTTTCATCTTTAAAATTCTCTTTAAACTAAGAAGAGGAATAAGCTCATTATCGATAAGAACGGCAAGCTGTTTCTGACTCCGCTTGAGGCCGCTTTTTTCTACTTCGGCTGTTCTGATTATCTTGTTAATGGGTATAGCCAGAACTTCTTCATTTACCTTAACGAGAAGAACATGAACAATTGCAACGGTGAGCGGCAGTTTAAGCGTAATAATGGTTCCCTTATTCGGTGTAGAATCAATATGAAGACTGCCGCCGATTGAGTCGACAACAGACTTTACAGCGTCCATGCCAACACCACGGCCGGAAACGTCAGTCACCTTTTCAGCCGTACTCAAACCGGAATGGCAAACAAGCATGAGGGCTTCTTTGTCACTGATAAGATTAAGTTTCTCTTTTTTAAGAATCCCCCTGGCAATGGCTTTTCTTTTGATCTTATCAACATCCATCCCCCGACCGTCATCCTGGATATTGATGTAGACCTGGTCCTTTTCTCTCATTGCCCTGATCTTTATTATTCCCACAGGATTTTTGCCTGCCGCCTTTCTGTCTTCCATAGACTCGACACCGTGATCAACGCAATTTCTCAGGATATGCACAAGGGGGTCCCCCATTTCATCAACAATTGCCCTGTCAAGCTCGATATCCTTTCCTTCAATAGCAAGCTCTACCTCTTTGTCACTCTTTCTCGCCAGGTCCCTCACAACACGGGGCAGGCGCTCCATAAGATTTTCAATAGGCGTCATACGGACAGACATAACCTGTCCATGAAGGTCTCTGATGAGCTTGCTCATCTCAAGCATGCCTTCATGAAGGGGTTCTGAAGGTATTTCCTTTCCCATCTCAAAGAGGCGGGAACGGGCGATAATCATTTCACCAACAATATTAATCAGGTTATCGAGAAGGTCGGTAGTAACCCTTACCGTTCTCACCTGCTGCTTTTTTGGGGGTGCGCCGGGTTTTGAAAAGCCTGGCGGCTCCTGCGCGGGACGCTTTGACGATTCTTCAGCAGAGGCAGTGACGGTATCAACTTTATAGACACTGAAGCTGGCCAGATCAACCATTTTTTTCAGCATTTCATTGACTTGAGCAGCGCCCTTTTCGGTAGAAATCCGGAATGAAATTTCGTTACCGAAATCCCCCTGCTTTACAGTCTCAATATCGGGCGCTACAGAAACAACTTCCGCTATGTTGGTCAGGTTTTTATAAACAAGAAATCCCCTCATTCCGGGAATCTGGGATGAGGAGTCGATCTTTATATCAACAGTTAACAGGGCGCCTTCTGTCGCCTTTGGTTCTAAAGGCGTTTCAGCGGTTTCTTCCCTGGGAGCTTCTGCCTCCCTGCCGCTTCCCTTGACCTTTTGTATGTCCTGCATTTTTGAGATAAGCGCCGAGCAGTCTATGCCGGCAGGTTCGTCATTTTCGATTCCCTTCAACATAAGTTCAAGGCTATCGAGCCCCTCAAAAAGGAGATCAACGGCAGAAGAATCAAGCTTAAGGGTCCCCTTCCTGAAGAGGTCCATCATGTCTTCCATTTTATGGCTTAGTTCGGAGATATCACTATACCCCATGGAAGCAGCCATCCCCTTTACGGAATGGGCCTCCCTGAAGAGGGCCTCAATATCTTCCTGTTTGTCAGGAGTTTTTTCAAGCGATATGATGAGTTTGTTCATACTCTGGAGATGTTCTTTTGTTTCGGAAATGAACATCCCTTTATATTTGGACATATCCATAAGGCTGGTCCTGGCTTAAGATAGTTAATTAATAAAATTAACCGGAATGAATCTTCTAAAAATTAATCGTTGAAACGGCGCCATGAAACGTCTGTCCACGTCTCAATCAGTAACAATTCTCTTTACTATTTCTATGACCTTGTCAGCCTTGAATGGTTTTACAATAAAATCCTTGGCGCCGGCTTCAATCGCCTCCATGATGAGAGAATCCTGGCCAAGAGCGCTGCACATGACAATTTTTGCATCATTGAATTCGGTAACAATCTCTTTTACCGCTTCAATACCGCTTTTGAGGGGCATAACGATATCCATGGTAACGACATCAGGTTGAAGCTCCTTGTATTTCTCTATTGCTTCCACACCATTTGCCGCCTCCCCAATGACTTCAAATTCATCACCTGTAAAGATATCCTTAATCATGTTTCGCATGAATACGGCATCATCTACAATCAGTATCTTAATGCTCAATGTAAACCTCCTTAAAATAGTCTTCCAGGTCGGCCAGCAGTTTATCTACATCGATAATATTTACCGGTGTATCGCCTATACAAACCACCTTATCTACATATATATTTTTAAAATCTTTTCCTTCCATGGGGTTAACCTCTTCATCTTCATCATTAATCCAGGTAATCTCTTTTACGCTATCAACGAGAAAGCCTATATGGTAAGTTTTCGGCACAAGCACAATAATTCTTTTCAGAGCCAAGTTTTTTTTGCCGGAAGTTAAGTTAAAAAAAGCTGCAAGGTCATGGATGGCAATAACTCTTCCGTGAAAATTGATCACGCCCTTAATAAATTTAGGCGACCGGGGAACCATATTCATGGGAAGCAGTTCCGTAATTTCGTTAACAGTGGCTATATTAAAAGCAAATAACTCATCTCCCAATTTGAAAAGGATGTACTGTTCACCGGAAGAAGAAAGAGCCGTGCTTTTTTCAGCGACCTCCACCATAAAACCTTAAACCTCGAACCTGTCCGTAGCCTTGCGCATCTCATCGGCAAGATTTGAAAGCTCCTGGGCGGCAGAAGCCATTTCCTGCATGGAAGCCATCTGTTCCTCCGTTGCAGCAGAAGCCTCTTCCGTAGCCGCTGCATTATCCTCTGCCACCTTGGCAATTTCATCAATAGCCGTAACCATGCCTCTGGCGCCGGTCATCTGCTCACGAGTGAGAAGGTAAATATTGTTTGAACTTTCCGTGGAAATCTGGACCATCTTCACAATTTCCTGAAGTTTTTGCTCCGTAAATTCAATACCCTCCTTACCTTCATTCATCACGCCCGTACTCTCCCTTAGAGAGCCGACAGCGGCAGCGCTTTCCTTTTCAATACCTTTAATGAGTGTCGTAATCTGCTCGGCAGACCGGGTTGAACTTTCCGCCAGCTTTCTTATCTCTTCGGCAACAACGGCAAACCCCCTTCCGTATTCACCGGCACGGGCCGCTTCGATGGTTGCGTTAAGGGCCAGCAGGTTCGTCTGCTGGGCAATCTTGGTAATTACCTCTACAATTTTCCCGATTTCATGCGTTTTTTCTCCGAAGCGGAAAACAACTTCACAGGATTTATCCACCTCCTCAAAAACCCCCTTGAGTTTTTCAATAACCTCCATGGCCTGCTGGCTTCCATCCTCGGCAGTTTTGGATGTTTTCGCCGAGTTGTCAGCGGCAACCTTTGAACTGCTTTCCACCTTTTCAATAAAGGCCGCCATTTCCTTGATAAGTTTGGAAGATTTTTCAACCATATCGGTCTGAAGTTCGGCCCCCTTCGTGATCTGTTCTATAGTGGAAGAGATCTCTTCCGTCGAGGCATTCATCTCCTCTGCCGTTGCGGAAAGGCTCTGGGCCGCGTCGGAAACACTGCCGGAATGGCTCTTCATGCTCGTCACGAGCTCCCTTAAACTTCTCAGCATTTGCTGTATGGAAGCTTCCAGGTCAACTGTTTCATCAGGAAAGGTTGCCTTTGACATAAGAATTGTTCTTTCTTTAAGATTACCATTACTGATCTCTTCCGCCGCTTCAGACATATCCCCGAATATTTTCCCAAGTTTCGATGAGAAGGCCGTCCCAATTAAGAGGCCTATTACAACGGCACAAAGGACAGTAAAGAGTTCTTCCCACCAATATTTATCTATTCCAAGATAGGGGGTAATATAGGGAACCGCGACAACTGCACCAATGACGATTATAAATCCAAATATAAACTTATAGCCTATTTCAATCCTCATTCTAAAGCCTCCTAAACTAAATTATAAACCTGTACAGTTTGATTTTTTATATATTCTCTCCCGGGTACAGACCGTATCAAATATCTTCCTGCTTTCCGACACGAGCGTTTCAGCCTTTCCCAGAACAAGATAGCCTCCCACCTTGAGAGCTTTAGCCAGCTTAAGTAAAACTTCGTTCTGCTGTTCCCTCGAAAAATAGATGAGCATATTCCGGCAAACGACCAGATCCATATCACCATACATGTTTTCTTCAAGAATATTTTTTCGCTTAAAGGCAACCATGTCCCTGATCTTTTTATCAACTAAAAAAAGCCCGCTCTCAAGAGGACTGAAGTACTTTTCCTTAAGTTGGGGCGGCATTTCTTCCATACTTTTTTCATGATAGATACCGTCCCTTCCCTTTTTGATCATTTTCCTGTCGAAATCGGTTGCCATAATCGACAGAGGATATTGCCCCAGTTCTCTCCTAAAATACTCCCTCAACATAATGGCAACGCTATAGGGTTCTTCTCCGCTGGAACACCCCGGAGACCATACCCTGATTCCCTCATCCTTATCTGCTTCCCTTTCCCTGAAAATAGAAGGGAACACAATCTCTCTTACCTTTTCATAGACTTCAATGTTTCTGAAAAACTGGGTAACATTAATCGTTAGAACGTTGAGCAGCTTATCCGTTTCTCTTTCATCACTTTTTAGCAGTTTCAGGTATTCTTCATGGCTGCTGCAACCTCTTGCCCTGATTCTCACGGCAATACGCCTTTTAATGCATTTATCTTTATAATTGCCTATATCAAGGCCTCCCCTTTCGAGAACAATATCCCTGACCCCCATAAAAGTCTCCTTTGAGATACCTGTAATATTTCCCGGCTTATTATCTTCAGGTGTACAGTTCAGAAAAATCCTTTAACTCCTTTCAAGCTATCGCTGGAGGAACCTTTCTCTCCTAAAATCCCTTAACAAATAAGGGAGTTACCACATTTAGAACTAACAAGTCAATAAAACTTATTGTCCGGCCTTAAAATGCTCATAACCGTACTGTGTCAGCTCGATTTCATTATTGTGGCTATCGTAAAGAGCAACACCCTCGCCCCGCACAATTTCGCCGATATGGGTCACCCTGCAAAAAAACTCCTTTTCCAGCAAATCGAGTTCCTCCACCTTTTCCAGCGGAACGGTAAAAAGGAGTTCGTAATCCTCACCGCCGACAAGGGGAAAAGGGGTATCGAGATCTAATCCCTGCGCCGTCTCCCTGTAACTATCAGACAAAGGAATTCTGTCGAGCCACACCTTTCCCCGGACACCGCTGCTCCGGCAGATATGATTCAGGTCCTGCAAGAGACCATCGCTGATGTCAATCATGGAAGTAGCAATTTTTCCTGACGCAATAAATTCGGATTCCAGAATTCGCGGGGTGGGGGAAAGATGCTTCATGATGACCTCAACATGGCTTTTATTCTCACTATCACGGGATGTTCCTCCCTTAAGAAGTTCAAGTCCGGCAGCCGAATCTCCAATCGTACCGGTAACAAATATCTGGTCTCCATCGGCAGCGCCATCTCTTCTGATGGGCTCTGTCCCATCTTCTTCGCCCATAAGGGTAATGCTGATAATAATTTTATCAGGAGAAGCGACCGTATCACCGCCGATAAGCTTAAGGCCATATTTATTTGCAATATGGGCGGCGCCGGTGCAAAATTCTTCTACAAAACTTACATCCATATGGCCCGGCAGGGCAAGAGAGAGGAGAAACCATCGGGGTTTGCCTCCCATGGCCGCAATGTCACTTATGTTAAGGGCAAGCGATTTGCCTCCCAGATAGTAGGGTGACGTAAAATCAAGATTGAAATGAATCCCCTCAACGAGCATGTCCGAAGTGACCAGTGACAGCTTTTTGCTTCCCTTGCCGTAGACAGCGCAATCGTCACCAATACCGATTAACAGATCTTGATCGCGGCCGTTAAAGTGAGCCGCAATTTTTTCAATCAGGTTAAATTCTCCAAGATCTTTAACTTCCATTGAGCGCCAGCCAAAAAATTAAGTCATTACCGCCTGTTTTACTTCGGCCTTACCGACACCTTTAAAAGGACTTTGGATCAGTGCATACTTAAAAACATCATCAATATGGCTTATAGGAATAAAATGCATTTTTTTCCGCAAATGAACGGGTATCTCTTCCAGGTCCTTTTTGTTTTGATCAGGGATAATAATATCCTTAATGCCGGCTCTCATAGCTGCCAGGGCCTTATCTTTCAGACCACCAATAGGCAGCACTCTTCCTCTGAGCGTAATTTCACCGGTCATGGCCACGTCTCTTTTCAGGGGGATTCCCGTAGCGGCGGAAACAAGCGATGAGGCCATGGTAATGCCTGCCGAAGGGCCATCTTTAGGAATGGCGCCTGACGGGACATGAATATGAATCTCACTACTTTCAAAAAAACTATCCCTTATTCCAAGTCTTTCCGAATTTGCTCTTGTGTAGCTGAGCGCCGCCTGGCCCGACTCCTTCATCACATCACCCAGTTGACCTGTCAGTGTGAGCCCCCCCTTCCCTTTCATAACCGACGTTTCAACGTAAAGGATCTCTCCACCGGTCTGGGTCCAGGCAAGACCCGTTGCCACACCGATCTCGTTTTCTTCTCTTTCAGCCTCCGGCAGAAACCTGGGAGGACCGAGAAAGGACGACAGGTTGCCTGCCGTAACGACACTCTTCTTTTTGCGTCCTTCCGCTATCTTTCTGGCCACTTTGCGGCATACGGAACCAATCTCCCTTTCAAGGTTCCTAAGTCCCGCTTCCCTTGTGTACTGAGAAATAATACTCCTGAGCGCAGCATCGGAAATGGATATATTTTCCACATTCAAACCGTTTTGTTCAATCTGCCTCGGGATGAGATAACGCTTCGATATCTGCATCTTCTCTTCCAGGGTATAGCCCGAAAGCTCAAGCACTTCCATCCTGTCCCTCAGTGCAGAGGGGATGGGATCGAGCATATTGGCTGTTGTAATAAACATTACATCGGAAAGATCGAAGGGTACGCCGAGATAGTGATCGGCGAAAGAGTTGTTTTGCTCAGGATCGAGGACTTCAAGAAGCGCCGAGGCGGGGTCCCCTCTGAAATCCATACCTATTTTATCTACTTCATCAAGCATTATTACAGGATTATTTGATCCTGCCTGCTTAAGGCTTTGCACTATTCTTCCGGGCATGGCCCCCACATAGGTTCTTCTGTGCCCCCTTATTTCGGCCTCATCTCTCATGCCGCCAAGGGACATGCGAATAAATTTCCTCCCCATGGCCCTGGCAATAGATTTGCCGAGGGAGGTCTTGCCTGTCCCCGGTGGTCCCACAAAACAGAGAATAGGCCCTTTCTTTTTATCGGTAAGTTTTCTCACACTAAGAAATTCAAGGATTCTCTCTTTGAGCTTTTCCAGGTCATAGTGGTCTTCATCAAGTACATTTCTGGCGGCAATGACATCGAGGTTGTCATCGGTAGAGATGCTCCAGGGGAGATCAACAAGCCATTCTATATAGGTTCTTATAACACCCGATTCGGCTGAGTCGGGGTGCATCTTCTCAAGCCGCTCAAGCTGTTTGACAGCCTCCTTTTCAACCTCATCAGGCATAGCGGCTGTATCTATCTGCTCTCTCAGTTCATCAATTTCAGCGCTCAGATCGTCTGTTTCACCCAGTTCCTGCCTGATGGCCTTAAGCTGTTCTCTCAGGAAATATTCGCGCTGACTTTTTGTCATCTCTTCTTTCGCCATGGACTGGATCTTGGCCTGCATGGTGATAACTTCCAGTTCCTTGCCAAGCATTTCATTAACCTTTTTAAGCCGCTTAACGGGATCGGCTATTTCCAGGGCCTTTTGCGAATCTTCCACTTTCATGCCCAGGTTGGAAGCAACAAGATCTGCCAGCCTTCCCGGATCATTGATCTCATCAATGACCTGAAGGAGTTCAGGGGCAACAAGGGTTCCCATATTTACAATTTCAGAGAGCTGCTCCTTGACGTTTCTCATGAGCGCTTCTATTTCAAGTGAAAGGTCTGTAAGCTGCGGCTCATCCAGTTTATCCACACTCACCTTAAAGGAAGGGGAGGTCTTTACATATTTTTTTATTTTCCCCCGCGAAAGCCCCTGTACAAGGATCTTGACCCTGCCGTCGGGAAGTTTGAGCATCCTCATAATCATGGAAATCGTTCCCGAACGATAGATATCCTTCGTTTTGGGCTCTTCGTCTTCCACACTTTTTTGAGAGGCAAGGAAAATTATCCTGTCTTTTGCCAGGGCCTCATCGACAGCCTTGATTGACGCCTCTCTGCCGACAAAGAGGGGCAGGATCATGTAGGGGAACACGACCACATCTCTCACGGGCAGCATAGGCATGGTGCCGGGTATTTTTAATTCTTCCTGTTTTGCATCTTCTTCAGGCAAAACGAACCTCCCTTATTATTCTATTTCAATTGTTTTAACCGCTTCCCTGCGTTCCAGCCGCTTGGGCATAGTAATGGTAAGCACACCATTTTCATGTTTTGTTTTTACATTCGTTATATCCGTCATTGTAGGTAGAACAATGGTCCTTCTGAAGGGGCCAAAACGCCTTTCCATGCAAACATACTTTACTCTTTCCGACCCTTCCTGATCAATCTTGTTACCCTCCAGGACAAGCGTATTGCCAAGCATTTCAAGTTTTATATCTTCCTTGCACAATCCGGGAATTTCTATCTCTATTTTCAGAATATCATTTTTCTCCGTAATGTCTACAACAGGGAAATGAACCCTGTCAAAGAATCCCTCTTCAGTCAGAACATCTCGAAAAATTTTATCTATCTCGTCCCGTAAATTGTAAATACTGTCTTCAGGCTCTTTCGGCTCACCCATGGCATATCCTGCTTACTTTAGAAAACAATGATTAATATAGAGTCTTTCTTTCATCTCATCAAAGCATATTAACATTAAAAAAACAATAAAATGGCCTTTCCAAACTTTTCTGCTATCCCCGGATATCAATTGAAGAGATATCAATCAGCGCGTCAAAAACAGCTTTTTTAGCCGCATTTAATATTTCTTTATTTATAAGCAAATATATCGCAATAAATACCATTTGTAAACAAATGCTTAATATACTGCTTTTCACTTGCAAAAGCCCCCTGCCTCTGTTAGTTTTAGGATCATGAAAGATCATGAAAAAGAGCTTGAAAAAATATCGCTTATTCTCGTTAATGAGTTAAAAAAAAATGACTATTTCCGGCTCGGCGAAAGTGAAAACAAGCTTAGGGAAAAGATCAGGGCCATATTCGCAGACAACCTGAAAGGCGAAGAGCAGATTGACAGGGAAGTAAAGCGGATCATGGCAAGCTACGCAAGCCAGATTGAGAGAGGTGAAGTCGATTCAAGAAAAATTTTCTCCATGATAAAATCAAAAATAGCCAAAGAGAAGGGGTTCATACTATGAGATTCAGTGATGACAGGGTGAGCCACCTCTCACATCTTATCCTCGACCTCTTTGAAGAAGAATCCTGCATCGATGAAGGAGGAAAGGTTCCCGTCCTTCATGATATTAAAAAAATACTCCTCAATTATTTCAAGGCCGAAGACCAGGTCGATGACATGATAAGAAAAAAAATCCGTTCCTATACAAGAGTTATTCCTGAAGGAAGCAGGGAGTGGGAAGTCATGTACAACAAACTCTTTACCGAAGAAATGGAAAAAAGAGGCTTTGACCTATGAGAATTCTCTTTGCCCTCCTCATAGTTTCCCTTTTTTTAAACAGCTGTTCACATCTCAATCGTTTAAGCGATGAAAGAATCACCGGCAAAAAAAACATGATATTTTTCAGGCCCTTTTCCGGCGCCTCGACTCCCGATGAGGTTATAAAACTTATTTCCGACCAGTTTTATACGAAACTGACAAAAAAGGACTATTTCAGCGGCCGCAACGGCAAAACCTATAATTTTGATTTCTACATGGGACAGCAATGCCCTGCTGCTTCAGACTGTTACTATATTACAGGGGAAGTAAGTAACTACAAATATGAACAGGGCTGCTGCGGCCGTGACGGCGTCAAGGTAAAGGCCGTCATTAAATTCTGGAATGACCTGACAAAAAAACCCCTCTTTGAAGTTTCCGAATCGAATAATGAAGTCTTTGAATCTGAAGATATGAATCAGCTTCAGGCAATTGAAGTCCTTGCCGAAGACACGGCCCATATTCTCGTCAACGAACTGCTCGACGAGTTGCAATACAACTAATCCTTTACCCCCGGCAACCCATCAAATAACCAGCAAAAAGAAAAAAGTTAAAAAAAGTACCCTCCCCCCCTTGATTTTATAAATGCCTGTTATTATATTTCTAACTACTCATTAGCACTCTCCCTGTGAGAGTGCTAAAAAGGCAAAAATCCAAAACATAGAAGATGAAAGAAAGGAGTTTTATAAAATGAGCAAAATCAGACCACTTCATGAAAGAGTTCTCGTCAAGAGACTTGAGGAGGAAGAGGTAAGCAAGGGTGGAATTATCATCCCTGACAGTGCAAAGGAAAAGCCTGCAGAAGGTCAAATTGCAGCCGTAGGAAACGGAAGAATTTCCGATGAAGGAAAAGTAACTCCACTGGACGTAAAAGTGGGAGATAAAATACTTTTCAGTAAGTACTCCGGTACAGACGTTAAAATTGATGGTGAAGAATTCCTCATTATGCGTGAAGACGATATCCTCGCAATTTTTGAGTAAGAAACAAGACAAGAAAGGAGAAAGATAAATGGCGGCAAAAGAAATTAATTTCAGTGAAGAGGCAAGGCGCGCAATTCTGGGTGGAGTAAACCAACTTGCCGATGCTGTAAAAGTAACACTCGGACCTAAAGGTAGAAACGTAATCATAGATAAATCATTCGGTTCCCCTGTAATCACCAAAGATGGTGTAACAGTAGCCAAGGAAATCGAACTGGAAGACAAATTCGAAAACATGGGTGCACAGATGGTTAAGGAAGTTGCTTCCAAGACCTCTGACGTTGCAGGTGACGGTACGACTACAGCTACCGTTCTTGCCCAGGCCATCGTAAAAGAAGGCTCCAAGATGGTAGCGGCAGGCGCTAATCCCATGGACGTAAAAAGAGGGATCGACAAGGCCGTTGAAGTAAGCGTTGGTGAGCTTAAGAAAATCAGCAAACCGACAAAAGACCAGAAAGAGATTGCCCAGGTTGGAACCATTTCCGCCAACAACGATGAGACCATCGGTAATATCATCGCCGAAGCAATGAACAAGGTCGGCAAAGAAGGTGTTATCACTGTTGAGGAAGCCAAAGGCATGGAAACAACCCTCGACGTTGTTGAAGGTATGCAGTTTGACAGAGGATACCTCTCTCCTTACATGGTGACTGATCCTGAAAGAATGGAGGCGGTTCTGGAAGATGCTTTCATTCTTATCCATGAAAAAAAGATTACCAACATGAAGGACATTCTCCCCATCCTTGAGCAGATTGCAAAATCAGGCAAGCCATTCATCATTATCGCTGAAGATATCGAAGGCGAAGCGCTTGCAACACTCGTTGTTAACAAGCTGAGAGGAACCCTTAACTGCTGCGCCGTAAAAGCTCCCGGCTTTGGCGACAGAAGAAAAGCCATGCTTGAAGATATTGCCACGCTGACAGGCGGCAAACTCATCGCTGAGGAACTTGGTATCAAGCTTGACGCTCTTACTCTCGATGATCTCGGAAGAGCAAAGAGAATCGTCGTTGACAAGGAAAACACAACTATTATTGACGGCGCCGGTGAGAAGTCTGCCCTTGAAGGCCGTGTAAAGCAGATCAGGGCTCAGGTTGAAGAAACTTCTTCCGATTACGACAGAGAAAAGCTCCAGGAAAGACTTGCCAAGCTCGTTGGCGGTGTTGCCGTAATTAATGTGGGCGCTGCCACTGAAACGGAAATGAAAGAGAAAAAGGCAAGAGTAGAAGATGCGCTTCACGCAACGAGAGCGGCTGTTGAAGAAGGCATCGTTCCCGGCGGCGGCGTTGCGCTTCTTAGAACGATCTCTACACTCGATGGTCTTAAAGTAGTTAACCACGACCAGGAAGTCGGTGTAAGCATTGTTAAAAGAGCTCTTGAGGAGCCCATCAGGCAAATCATAGCTAATGCAGGCCTCGAACCCTCTGTTGTTGTCCAGAAAATCAAGGAAGGCAAAGACGACTTCGGTTTCAATGCGGCTAACGATGAGTATGAAAATATGATCAAAAGCGGTATCATCGATCCTACCAAGGTCACAAGAACAGCGCTTCAAAATGCGGCAAGTGTTGCATCACTTATGCTCACTACTGAAGCAATGATCGCTGAAGTTCCTGAAGAAGGCGGCGCAGGCGCTATGCCCGGCGGCATGCCTGGCGGCATGGGTGGCATGGGCGGTATGCCCGGCATGATGTAAGCCTCTCATCAACGTTTTTTAAAGCCCGGTCTAAAGACCGGGCTTTTTTTATTGTTGCAAGAAGCAAAAATCTGTATCATTGGTAACTATGAAAGTAGGCGTCATATCCGATACACACGGTCAAATCCATCCCCATGTATTTGATTATTTTAATGAAGTTGAGTTAATCCTCCATGCAGGTGATGTCGGCAATGAAGGTATACTCTCCGATCTGGAAACCCTTGCGCCGGTCAAGGCTGTCCTGGGTAATACGGACAGCTTTCCCTTAACGGAAAAATGCAGGGAAAAAGAAATATTGATTCTGGGGGATAAAAAAACCTACCTCACTCACAAGGTTATTGAATTCGGAAGGCTCTTGCCCTCGGTAATGAATGATATTGATTCAATTAATCCTGATATAGTTGTTTTCGGCCATACCCACGAGCAGCATGTCAAGGTGAGGGGCAATACACTTTTTTTTAATCCCGGCGGGGGAGGACAAAAAAGACCGGGGAAAAAACTCGCTGTCGGTATTCTGGAAATCAGGAATGGTGATATTGACCATTCCATACACTATCTTGATTAAGGACTAAAGAAATAAAATGTATGAAATTATGATCAAAACCGAGTTTGCCTCGGCCCACAATTTAAGGAACTATGACGGCGCCTGTGAAACGCTCCATGGCCACAACTGGAAAATAGACATTGTGGTGAAAACCAAAGATCTCGATGAAAGGGGACTGGCAGTCGATTTTAACGTACTCAAAAAAAAGAGCAACCACATCATTAGCGACCTGGATCATATTTACCTGAATGACCATAAAGCCTTCAGGGAAATTAATCCCTCATCGGAAAATATTGCAAAATACATTTATGAGGAACTAAGCAGGGGCCTTGCCGGTACGGCAAAGGTAAAAAAGATCACTGTATGGGAGACAGACTGTGCTGCCGCCTCCTATTATGAGGAATAATCATGACTGCAAAGACAAGGGATATCCAGAACGAAAAAGATACGCGAAAAATAGAACTGGAGAAGGTGGGCGTCAAAAATATCAGGTATCCCATCCTCGTTCATGACAAGAAAAAAAAGTATCAGCATACGGTAGCAAAGATCAACATGTATGTCGACCTCCCTCACCATTTCAAGGGGACCCATATGAGCCGCTTTGTTAAAGTCCTCAATCAATACCACGGGGAAATATCGGTTCATAACTTTGTCGAAATCATTGACAATATGAAGGAAAAGCTCAATGCCGCTTCGGCACATCTTGAGGTTGAATTCCCCTATTTCATAGAAAAGGAAGCCCCCGTTTCCGGGGAAAAGGGCCTTGTCGATTATAACTGCCGCTTTAAAGGAACCAGTAATGAAGGGAAGGACTTTATCATTTCAGTTGCCGTTCCCATTACCAGTCTCTGTCCCTGTTCAAAAGAGATCAGCGAAAGAGGCGCCCACAACCAGCGTAGCATTGTCACCGTCAGTTTCCGCTTTGATAAATTTATCTGGATAGAGGATGTCATTGAAATTATTGAAAAAAGCGCCAGTTGTGAAATATATTCACTCCTTAAAAGACCTGACGAAAAGTACGTTACGGAAAAGGCCTATGACAATCCAAGGTTTGTTGAAGACCTGGTGAGAGAAATATTCCTTAAGTTAAATGCAAGAGATGAAATAACCTGGTTCAGTATTGAAGCTGAAAACTTTGAATCCATACACAACCATAGCGCCTATGCCTATGTTGAAAAGAGGCCCTCATGTCTGAAAGAAACTATCCACCGGAATACGACAAGAAACTGAATGCGCAGAGACTGAGAGAGGGGCTGGAGAACCATATCATGATGGTTACTGAAAAATCGCTATCCAGGTACGGTAAAATGGACTCCCTTGAAACCTTTCTTGAAGCACTTAACAATCGCGAAGTCGTCAGATTTCCTACTGTCATCGACTACAATGAGCTTGCCCTTGAAGATAATCAGTCTTCAAGGCTGGACAGGGTAAACAATGGAAAAGACGAGTGTTACTGCATTACCCTTCACCCCCGTTTCAAGGGACGCGATGAAGATGTTATTGCCCTGGCCCTTTACCGTATTGTAAAGATCAATTACGGAAAAATCGCAAAGGAAAAAGAAGCGCTCCTTTTCGGCTCTTCCATTCTGGGCATCGATGAGGATGCTTACGAGGCATGGCTTACAAGGCTCGAAAATGAAGTAAATTAAAGATTCCCCAAATTTCTTAAAAAGGAGGTGGTTTTTTGATCAGACTATTATTTGGACTCATGTTATTGCTGTTTCCCTTTACTGTTTTTGCCGCAGGGGTAGAAGAGAATATTCTCGCCAAAGATGTGAATGCTATCCCCAAAATGACCGTTGAAACACTCAAGGCAAAAATGGACAAAAAGGAAAAAATTGCCGTCATAGATTCGAGAACGGGCGGGTCCTGGGATCACAGCAATCAAAAGATCAAGGGCGCTATCAGGCTAGCCTACCAAAATGTCGCCAAAGAAGCGGCATCGAAAATTCCCATGGGCAGTGAAATCGTTGTTTACTGCACCTGAAAGAACGAAGCAACCAGCGCCCGTGTGGCGGTGATGTTAAAAAGGCTTGGTTTCCAGAAAGTATATGCGCTAAAAGGTGGATTTGACGCCTGGGTAAAAGCTAAATATTCCCTGGAAGCAAAGTAAGAGAAAATGACTTCTCAAAGACAGTCCCCTTTCAGCGTGTTTGCTGAAAGGGGCTTTTTATTGTCTCTTTTTTTTCCAATTCCTTTCCTTGTTCTCTCATTTCCTCCTGCTATACTTTCACTTATAAAACAACACTATCATTGAAAGTACCAAAAGGCGTAAAAAGACTGCCTTCTCTTTTGATAAGAACAGACAAGCGCCGGGGATTCATTTTTTGCATCTAAAATGCCTTTATTTCATCAATAAAGTAGAAAGCCACTTAAACAAAGGGAGGTTTTAAGCCATGAGACAATTGTTAATCATTACCTTTTTTCTCTTTTTCTTACTCCCCTTCCAGGCAAATGCTGAAAACCAGGACAATGATGTAAACACCCACGGTATGCTCCTTGAGTGTGACGACAAAACCCGTGAAAACCATCTTTACCTCATGAATGCTGAAAAACTTGGCCTCAGCCAGGATCAGATCAGGCAGCTTCGCGAGATCAAGGGTGATTGTGACAGATTTTGCGTTGTCGAAAAAGCGAGGCTGAGAGTAGCGAAAAGGGAACTCAACGAACTCCTTGCCAAAGAAGAGATTGATATGAAAAAAGCGGAAGAAAAAATCAGGGAAATGTCGGAACTTCAAAACAAGCTGAGTATGAGGCACGTAAAAACCAAAGTTGAGTCCATGATGATTCTAAATGACGAACAAAAGGAAAAAGCAAAAAAACTGGCCGCACCCCAATGATAAAACACCATCATTACACGACATGCCGCTGGAAATACATATTTCCCGGCAGGGATACATATCAATTGCCAATCGCGTCATATTCAATTTAACCTGGAAAATGCCCGCTTGACCTGTGGGTGGAAGCCGGGATTTTCTGAAAACACTATAAAACCAACAGATTACACTCTAAATCCATGCCCGGCTGCCCTTTTCAGGTCAAACCTCGCACCAGTAAATCCGCACATGAGAACCATGTCCCGGTAACTCGGGAAAATCGAAAGGTGGACGAAAGGGTATAACACGGGAAAACTCTTTTTCAAGAACAGTTCTGTAATACTTGTCACTTCCACTTCTGTGGTTATTTGCCATGAGCGCAATCCCTTTGTGAGAAAGAATCAAGCGAATATGCTCTGCCAGGAGAGGCCACGCTTTTTCGACGGAAAATGCGCTCCCTTTCCCTGAAGCGGCAAATACAGGCGGATCACAGATAATTAAGTCCCAGGCTTTATATCCCACGGGATCACCTTCCTTCTTTCGCACCTGACGGGTCAACCATTTAAGAACATCTTCTTTGATAAACTTTCCCCTACCACTTTTACTCAATCCGTTCAAATCAAAATTTTTTTTCCCTCGTTCTAAAGCCCCGGAAGCAAGATCGACGGAAAAAACAACTTCAGCCCCTGCATCAACAGAAACAGCAGAAAAAGAACAGGTAAAGGAAAAGAGATTTGCTATGCGCCTCCCCTCGGCCACAACCTCGACCCTTTTACGCGAGTCACGCTGGTCAAGAAAGAGGCCCGTATGTTGACAATCATTCAGGGCAATCTCATAACTTAAATCCTGTTCTTTTACAAAAAAGGCGGCAGGCGGTTTTTCCCCGAAAGCAAGAAGGTCACCAAAAAGCTTTTTCTCATGAGGGTTTTTCCGGTTGTTTCTTATTATTCCTCCCTGGAAATGATAACGCTCTTTCCAAAAAGGGAAAACACTTTCCAGAGCAACCTTTAACTGCTCCGATGATAGCTTTTCATCATACCCGGTAAGTAAAAGCCAGGAACCGAAAAGATCAAGCGACAAGTCATAAGCGCCAAGCTCACCACGATGAACAATCCGAAAAGCCTCTGAAACCGTCTGCAACCAGTGAAGACGCCTTTCATAAGCGATAGCCGCTTCAATGAGAATCCTCTTTTCTCCTTCCAAAAGCATTTGAAATGACGGCGGCAAATCTATCTGTATGGGTTCTTCAAGTCCTGGCCAGGTAAGTTCCGCACAGTGAAGGCAAAGCCTTGGAAAAGGTGTCCCGCCATATTTATCATCACCGAGAAGAGCTACCCCCGATAATGCCGCATGACGCCTCACCTGATGTCTTCTTCCCCGCCTTATTTGTGCCCTGTAGAGAAAATAGCCAAAGCCGCTCTTTATTTCGCTAAAGCCCGTAACACATGCTTTCCCGTCAAGCGGTTCAGAGCAGGACCATTCTCTTTTCCCTGCATGCTTGCCGTCCGATATAAAATAATAGCTTTTTCCGGCAAGGTTTTTTTCATGAATCCTTTCAGCTTCACCACTGGCCTCAGGCGTTAATGCAAAAAGGAGAATGCCACTTGTTCCCTTATCGAGGCGGGAGCATACAAAAACCTTGAGGCCATGATGAAGTTCCAGCCACTCGGCTATTCCCGTATCGCCGGGATTGGCCCCATAAGTTGACAAGCCCGTCGGTTTATTTATCACAAGCCATTTGCCGTCTCTGTAAAGGAAGGCTGAATCTTTGATCAGGAAGTCCTCCGTTCTTTTATGCCTGAATTTTACTATTTAAAGGCGGGACTGGCAATAAGCTTGTGAGAAGCTAAAATGCTTGAACGGATAAAACAAGAAAAACCCGATGACTTTATTATTTAGCCTATCGGCTGCCGGGCAAGAGACAAACATTGCCTTCTTTGGGTGCAAGCGATTTATGCACAATTTATCTCATTATTTCACAAGATTTGCAGTCGAACTATTTAGGCGCGCTGCAAAGCTATGCATATGAGCGCAGGTGAGTTTTATTTGCCAATTTGCCTTTTTTCATTGCCAGGATAACGTCAACAATGGCTTCAACAACCCTGTGCACATCTTTCGATGAATTGCTTATTGTGGGAGCAATTCGGAGCAAGTCATGGCCCTTAACCTTCAGGTTGGCTATGGCAAATTTGTGCCGCTCATAAACATGCTTCATCACATCTCCTGCCTCAATACCATGGGGAACCTTGAAGAGAAATACGGAACTGCGGAATTTATCATTTGTCGTAGGTGTGGCAATCCATTTATAGGCTGTTTTTTCAGTAAACTGAGGAAAAATCTTTGGCAAATGTTTATAAAGCGCTGCTTTTGCCTGATCACCCAGATAATGTATGCGCGCCTCAATTTTGGCAGGAGATACATTGGGATGAAAATGTCCCCTATGAAATAGCGCAGTAATCCACGTAGAAACCAGGGTGGCGTCATTTTGTTGCCCCAGGTAGGAAAAGCGCTTGCTATTCGGGTCCATTGCTCCCCTTTCCGGATCATAGCCATAGTCAGCAGGCGTTTTAATGTATTCATCATAACCCCACACATCAGGTGTAAAGTTCCTGGCGGCGTCCGTCTCTTTTTTCATGTAAATAATTCCAACCATTTTGGGTCCGCAAGGCCATTTATGGAAACTGCCTGTAATGCTATCCACGTCGATTTTATCCAATTTAAGATCGAGCACGCCAAAGGTTTGGGCACTGTCTGCGTGGATATAGATATTTCTGTTAATGGACCTCACTTCGGTCACGATACGGTCCATGGGTAAAAGCATTCCGCATTCATTTGACTGCCAGGACAAGGTGACCATCTTTGTTCGACTGTCCAGCAGGTTTTTAAGGGGCAAAATAATATCGTCTTCACTCTGTGGATCTGATGGGATCATGCCCATTTTTCTTTCTTCTTCAGAGACCTTTTGCGAAAACATTTTTGTTTGTAATGATTTAATGGAATTCTTTCCCCAGCCCTGGGTGGCTTTACGATAAAACCATGCGTCGAGATTGGTTGGGTGATTGACATCCCATACAACAACATTATGTTCACCGGGATTAAAAAAACCGGACGTTACAAGACCATTGTTGATAAAATTGTTTCCTTCCGTCGTGTTACGGGTAAGCGCAACCAGGCACTGCGGCTCACAGTTTGACGCCCCCAGACCTATCCAGTTTTTAATGGCATCCAGTCCATACCCCAGGCCGGCCTGAGCCAGTTCCGCCCGCATGGGAAAGGAAATATCTTCAGCCAGCATTTGCTGAACCATGGACACCATCTCATCAACGGGTTTCAGGGATGGACAGAGGTTGGCAGAATTAACAGAAGTGCAGGTAAATTTATCGGCTTCGAAATAATTCTGAAGCAGCCTGTCCCATTCTTCATCTTTATTAAAATCGAGTTTGTCATTTTTATATTTCTGACCTTCCTGTCCCCATTTTGCAATTTGTTTTTTAATGGTCTCCAGCGCCGATGTTGTACTCAATTGGGAAGAACCGCTTTTTAACTTTGGCAAGGCAGCCGGAAAAACCAATCCCGGAACCATAATTGTTCCGCCAAGTCCTAATGTAGCCCCCATGAATTTTCGACGTGACAATTTCTTCATTGCTAGTTACCTCCAGTTAATTAGAATGATTACCGGTTTTACTAACCCCATAACAGGTTATTACCCGGCAATAAAAGGTATTACAATGTATCCCCTCTACCCCCTGCCCTAAACACCCTAAAGGTATTGCCTGGTTAATCGTATAAATTTTTTCTCAAAGATGGGAAGAACGCTAAGGAGAGTTTTAATAGCAGGTCACGGCAAAACAAGCTCTCAGGACTGCCTTGAGTTCAGGTCTTTGGTCTTGAATCCCTGGCGGCGCATTGGGTTCCTTCAATCAAGGCAAAGTGGAAAGCCCTTCTTTGTCTCGGAGCAATTGATTATGTTTCCTTACAGGGACCAACAAATTTTAATATCACCTTCAGGCTCCACTTCATAGTCGATATAAACATTATCGGCATTAGGAATTTCAAGCCATTCTCCAACAGGAAGGGGTTTGTCCGGCCTTGCGCTGTTAATATTATAAAGCGCCGTTGACCTGGACTCGTCCTGCGGAGAATATAATATTTTGGCAGTTCGCCTGTTAGTGTAAATAGCGATACTGCCCTTTCCCTGAACGCCGGGACCTACCTGGTTGTCATACATATCATTCATTTTGAACCCTCCATTATTTAGATGTTTTTACTCATAGAGTAAGATGATTAAGGCGTTAACATTTTTTCACTTTATTGCTGACCAGTGCGCTAAACCGCCATAAAGTAACAACTGCTTTTCAAGCCTTGCCGGATTTCAGCCAATTGTTGTCAATGCTGCTCCAATTGCAAATACAAAGGCAAATGGAGACTGAAAAATCCAAAGCCATAGACGGCCAGGCTCAAAAAAAAACCCGCAACCTGGATCATCAGGTGCGGGCTTTTAATATTATTCACTTTTCCGGTTCCCCCCATTGCACTACCCTCCCCCGGTAAGAATAACTATCAAAAATTATCTGTATATGCAAGAAAAAAATACAGGGCCTGGCAGCCAATTTTCATAAATCAATGGGGCAGAGTATGCTGTTGCTGTTTTGAATACACATTCCGGAGCTTTGGACTTCCAGCGGCATATACATATCATCACGGCAGGAGCAAGCCTTGATCCAGGCAAGCGCTCATGGTCTCAGAAACAAGGCAATCCTTTACCACCGGGTTTGTCCGGCAAAGGGTTCTGATTGCGCTTCCTCACACAATCTAACCTTATTCGTTATAAATTAAAAAGGGGGACTAATCAAGAGAATCTTTGTTCAGGAGAGTCCTATTCCAGGTTTGTATGACGAAGTTTCAATTCATTTTCTGTTATCTCAAAGTTAAATATCGATTTTCCTATGGATGATTCCAGTAATATTAACGTTGTAATTTCAAAAAATGTGCCCATAGGCATCACATTGACATCATTCTGGGGTTTTTCCGCCGGACCTTCCACTTTTATCACCAGATCAGACATTGCGGACAAAGCGCTTTTTTCACTTGACGTAAAAAGCACAATTTTGGCATTGCTTTCTTTTGCTTTTTTACAAACGGAAATAACGGAGGATGTTTCTCCTGAACCGGAGATAGCGATGAGGATACTCCCTTCATTAATTCTTGGTGTCAGAGTTTCACCAACAATATGAACACTTTTTCCTATATGCATGAGCCGCATTCCAAAAAACTTACCCACAAGGCCACTTCGCCCGGCCCCAACAACAAATATCCTCTCATGGGAATGAATAAAATCATCAAAGTGATTGATTACCCGGGGATTAATATTCTCAATACTTTTAATTACCTGAGATGTAAGACTGACGGCAATTTCTTTCATAACAAACTCTCTTTTATTTGCTTTGCGGCCAAGGCAGGGTTTTCTGAAGAGGTGATTGCGCCACCGACAATGACTGTATCGGGATTTTCTTTTTTAATATCGCCAATATTGGAGAGATTTATCCCGCCGGCCACAAAAACCGGCATGTCTGTCACCCGGCAAATCACCTTGAGATCGTTTAAGGGTGAAATTCCTCTTAGCTGTTGATCGATACCTGAATGTACGCCGATAAAATCAGCACCAACCTTTTTAACTTCAATGGCCCTTTTTGTCTTGTCAGGGTGATTTATCATATCGACAAGCACTTTAGCATTATGCTTTCTGGCTGCCTTTGCACTGCCCTTAATGGTATCCAAATCAGCAACGCCCAGAACGGAAACAATATCGGCGCCGCAGTTAAAGCAAAAATCCGCTTCATACTCGCCAACATCCATGGTTTTCAAATCTACAAAGATAATTTTTTCCGGGAAAGCCTCTCTCAACAATTTTAAAATGTGAATACCTTCATGCTTCATTAAGGGAGTGCCTATTTCTATAATATCAACATGTTCACGTGTCACCTCTGCCAATTCCATAGCTTTTTTACTGTCAAGAACATCAAGCGCCAGTTGTAAATTCATCAGTTATTCTCCAAATATAGGGGTTATTTTTACCGTAAATTGCTGCTTGCAGCATAATTGATGGAAGTATACATAAAAAGGAGGGAATTTGCAAGCAAAGTTGCTATTTATGTCCAAGAAAAAGCTAAATAACAGGAATACACTTAAACCGGCGGAAGAGCAGTTCAATTTGCTAACGGTAACGATAGATACGAGCTATCATTTCAGCAGACAGGCCTATGCGATCAGCAACACTGAACCTGGAAAAACAATGCGCTTGCAATCTATTGACACAATTTGAGATATTTTCGGCGGATCAAGTTCTGTTTGAATGCAATAGTTAAATTTTGTTTGTTGGATAAGCGACAAAACTTTTAGCCTCCCTATAGCAATCCGAAGGCAATGGCCAAGAATCCTGAGCCATTAATTCCTCCATGAATAACTACTCCAACCCAGGTATTCTTGCGACGTTGAACCACGTAAGGTTGGATAAACAAGACAGGCAATAAGATAACAAGAAGCTGCCAACCGAAGGCAATATGAAAAATACCCCATCCCATACTGTGAAATAACCAGGTTTGTTTTCCGAAAGCTAGTTCTTGACGTGGAAGCATCGTTCCTCGCCATAAGATTTCTTCACCCATAATATTAAGTATCCAGTATGGAAGCCAAATTCCCAACACCCAATACCTCTCAGAGGTAAGTGGCTCAAATGACATAAAAGATGGCTGGGGCTCCATTTGACCGACAATGACTTCTGCCCCTTTCATCATTCCTGAACTCATAATTCCGATGACAATTATAGCGCCAAAACTCCAAAACCAATCGCCTCTATTCATACGATGGAAACGAAGACGATTTCTCCAAAATCCGGGCTGAAACAGAGCGCCTTCTTTTCTCAGTATAAATGCAGTTACCATCAACATTGGGGTAAATATGCCTACTCCTGCTACGATAAACCAGGAAAGTATGGGTTCCAATCCGGCAGCTGCGCTTAGAGCTGGAATAAGTAATTGTGTCTCCAGGATTAAAGCAATGGAAGCGGCAGCAAATATTGCCAATGATTGACCAATTCCCATCTTTTGGAAAGAACATTCATTGCCTGGTTTAAGTATTTTCTTTTGTTTCATAGTGAGCTTTTACACAATGCCGGCCAGGTCAGGAATATGTCAGGTATTACAAGGAGCGTAACTTCATAGCCTACTAAACTCCTTTGGATCATACAGCCAGAACCAACCAGATTTGCTCCGTTTTTTTAGATCTTCCGGTGTCTGGAATACCTTAATTACCTCTTTAGGTGAAAAGATCAAATCATCTTCTCCTTCAATAGCACCTATGTAGTTTGGGTATACAATGAGTACCCCAGTTATAATTTCCCCATTTTTTAACTCCACCGTGACCATTGATGCATCTCGAGCAAACTCATCAAAAGGCCCGAATTTGTCAATCACTGACATAGGTATTTCTAGCTCTGCTAATGGGTAAACTCTGTTTTTCATTTTTTAAGCATAACGTATTGTAAAAAGGGACTTTTTCTCGTCAGGGGATACTTTTTGCCCTTGACACGGTGCCTTTTAATGGGTGTCCCCTTTTCCTTATGGGTTGCCAGTTGGTTATGTGCTCCACTGCCCTTTTTACTCATACGCTAAATATACGTTACTCGGCCTATATTGCGCACTTAACTTTTTCGGATCTACTGAATCCCAATGATCTGAACAATAAATTGTTACTTTTGTAGATCCACCGCTTTTAATATACCCTTCAGCAAGAGCGGTACATTTTTCTATAGGTTTACCTTCGTACTCTACACTTGCCGCGACATTGACCTGCAACAAGTCAACCGGCGTTTTGTTCGTTACCTTGCCGATGATACTAATCTGGCCTTCAACCATGAAAAATTGCAAAGTCTCAACCAAAATATCACTATAATATTCTTCCTTTAACTCCTCCGGATAATCGGAGTAACCTTGCTCTTCCACCTGCTCTTTAAGGTGTGTGATATATAAATGCATTACCGCTACAAATACAAGTGAAAACCCTATCCCGTACGTTGCCCCATTTAATATTCGTTGAAGAAAGTTTTTCATATTTCTTTAGTCCTTACTCCGCACATAATGAGGCTGTAGAAACACCCTGTTTGTAGAATTCCCCTTACCAGAGCCAATAATTAAATTTAATAACTTATCTTTATCTCAATCATTACCTTTTTTCAAGAATATATTGCCTGATTTCTCAATTAAAAAAAACAGAGCCTCTTTTTTTGATAAACAAGCTCTTATAAGTCACTTTTCCCCCTTATTAATGCAATCTTCCATAGTTCATTAATTTCTCAATATTATGAACCATACTGTACAACTGCCACTGACCCTGGACTTTTTTCCTGCCTCTTAAACTGAATCTCTTTTCTCTGCTTTATGTAATTCCTTTGGAATAAGCGAAGAGGACTATCTTTAGCAGGACAGAGGGGTGGTAGGCTGGGCGGCCTGCTATATCATTGTTATAGCGGAAGTAAAAAACAGAAAGATCAGCTTTATGCGCAATTAAATAATGAATGGCATATTCAAAGGTTCCCGGCTACAATTGGGCTTCATAATTTTAAGCAACCCGTTCCATTTGATTGAGGTCTTTGTGGATAAAATTGGGCATGGACAATATCCTCTTTGCTTTTTGCCAATTATATCAAATTAAACGGGGATTATGAGGGGGGGCTACAGCTTGAACGTTGCCGTAACCGGCGGAAAAAACTGTAGAGGAGGTACGACCGGTACAGTTTTTGACGTCCGCGTTTACAGGCTTGTTATGTTTATATACCAAGAGTTACCACCAGTTCCTTATTTTCAACGACCACATCCTTTAAGACCATACGAGCGACTGCTTGTTTCCCGTCGCCTAAGTTAAGGGTATATATTGGATTTTCATCGTAGTATTTAGCTAACGCTTTTGTTAAAGCCTTATTTACTTTTTGCATATATTTATCAGGTATACCTTGAACTCCCAGGCTCTCAATTACTGGATCGGTAAGATAAAACTCCCCTTTTTCGGCTAGATATCTAACTCCTCCCGATACATCGACTGACCCACCCAGCGGTTTTGGGTTTTTGTCAATTTTGATATTAAGCAATACATCTAGGCCGGCATTAACCCTTTTTGTGCCATTTTCGAGAAGAATACGAGGATTTTGAAGCGTGATCTGGATAATGAAAAAATAGGATTTTGTTAATGGTAACTTTTTATCCAATTTTTCCCTGATGTCAGATTCTGACATGCGCACAACATACTCTTTACCCGAAAAATAGTAGTATGTAACAGCTATAAACATAGCAGCCACCACAACTGCAATTAATGCTTTTTTGCTCATAATTTCCTTTTCAAACACCGGATAGGTCAGGGGCATTACTGCCCCCTTCCCTCCTAAGAACCGTACGTGACAGTTTCCCATCATACGGCTCAAGCACCTCCATAAGCTGCCCTTGTGGAACAACCCGTAAATTAAATTTTACTACACGATACCAATAAGTTTTCTGAATAACAAACTATTCAAAGGGTGCATATCCCGTCATTTGCTCTCCCTTTTTAATCAGATTAATTCTATGTTCTCGTGCGAAGGCACCTGCTACCTTTCAGCCTCTTTACAGAGCCGGTAATGTTTCAACCGGATCTCTCCCATTACAGAAGAGCCTTCGCTACGTGATAGCATCTCACCCCATCATCAGCGCAATGGCAGCATGTCTCCGTTGGGAACTGACAGGAACATGTCAGGTATTATCAAGGAACGTAACTACTTGTAATACAATCAATAGTGCGACCTCGGGTCGCAAATAACGATTGAATTAAGCAAGCCGTCAGCGATCTGCTTGAATGCGGGGTTATACCTCATATAAACGTTTTTGCTATGCGAACACCTTCCAAGCCTGAATCATCAAATTTCACAATATAGAACTCTTCATCAAAAGGTTGTCCCTCCATGGTTTTTAATTCTTCTATTTCTATATCGTTAGCTTCATTCATGTCAACACGTGTTGGCATAGACTTACCATTTTTATGACGATAAATAAACTTTTCCGGTATTTTGACCTTTCTGATCTGATCTACTGTCAAGTTATAGAATAAATCCGGAGGATTTTTGTAGTCGTTCAAAAATTCCACCCATATGTAGTGATCAAGAAGCAAAGTTCCTTCACCTGCAACTTGGTCGCCTGCTTTGAATTCTGAGACTTTGTTGGAACAGATATAAAACTTAAACCCTCCAGTATCAACAACCAATATGTATTCATTGTTTTCTTGCCCGTAATTCCTGAGAACTATTCCAGAGAATTCATAATCGGCATTTCCCTGTGAACGCATAAAATATTCATTTGTTTCAGTGATAGTTTTAATACCTCTTTCTTCAAGCTCAAAAGATAAATTAACCTTATCGCCCGTCTTAAGTGGTGGATAATTTCCATCACCTATATGCCAAGATTCAAATATTGCTTCTAGTATCATTCTTCTTTTGGGTATAACCAGTTAGCCTAAAGTTTTTCTGTATATCCACAAAATTAATCTATATTTAAATCTTTTCAGTTATCAAGATTTTTCAAAATCCTTTTATAGTCAGCGATCTCTATTCTGGATAACACCGTAATTTGCCTGTTATTAATAAAAATCGATATTATCCGGTGCAAGGTATTTCTATATCACAAAATTATTTCTTTTGTCACGACACATATTGCTCTTTTGTATTTTTCCAACTCAAGATTCAAATAAAAAACCCGCAACCGGAATTCATCGGGCGCGGGTTTTTTATTTTGTGAAGCTCACCAACTAAAAGGGGCGGCACCTAAGGTTCTAATATTATACTCCCCCCTCACCCTCACTCCCGGCGGGAGAGGGGATGAATGGCTTAATTTAACAACATTGGGGATCACCCCATTATCTTCTATTATTTTCCATACTTACATCAGCCGAAATACCTCTTCAGCAGTCCTTCAAAGGCCTGCCCATGACGGGCTTCATCCTTGCACATTTCATGAACCGTGTCATGGATAGCATCGAGATTCAACTCTTTGGCGCGGGTGGCCAGTTTTTTCTTTCCGGCACAGGCCCCGTTTTCTGCGGCAACTCTTGCCTTGAGATTTTCTTCTGTGCTTGCAACAAGAACTTCACCAAGCAGTTCAGCAAACTTTGCCGCATGCTCTGCTTCTTCAAAGGCGATTCTTTTGTAGGCCTCTGCAATCTCCGGATAGCCTTCCCTGTCGGCCTGGCGGCTCATGGCGAGGTACATACCGACTTCCGTACATTCGCCGGTAAAGTTCATTCTCAGCCCCTCTACGATTTCACTGTCCACATCTTTTGCAACGCCAATCCTGTGCTCATCAGCCCAGGCAAGACCCTCCCGGCTCTGCTCTTCGAACTTGTTTGCCCCGGCGCCACATTGAGGACACTTGTCAGGCGGGGTATCTCCTTCATGAATGTAACCGCAAATCGTACAAACCCATTTCTTCATTTGTTTCTCTCCTTTTATATGTTTTATTTAATACTATTTATGAGATTGGCAGGAATAAATCCCTCCTGACCTCCCTTTACAAAAGGGAGGGATTGTGGCTTCCCTTTATAAAACAACAAGGATGGGTACAGTGAAACGTAACCCATCAAATGACCAATCTTTTCTATTCCCATTCAATGCAGCCGAGTGGAGTATTTGACGGTGGAAGAAGGGGATAAACTGTTTGAGCGTAGCGAGTTTTAGTAACTTAGAAATTTTTAATTTCGTAAAGGCACTTATCCTATTTAGGGCTTGTCCCCGCCACAGTCAAATGCGTGAGCGAGGGAAGCCGCAGGCCAAAATTTAGTAACTTAGAAATTTATTTCGCGAAGGCACTTATTCGGCTTGTCCGTAAAGGGCGGCTTTCTTTTGCATACTTTTCTTTGCGCCTTTATACTCTTTAGGGTGAAAGAAAAGTATGTTTGTTCATCAAACAAAAAAAGAAGCTAATCCCTATATCTTCACATCGCCAAGGCCTACCTGCTCCTCCCCAATACCTTCAACTTGGCATCAATCATCTCGCCATGCCTCAAGTTGAGAAGGTGGGCAATTTTTTTAACGAGATAGTCTTCATGCTGATCCAGATGGCCGTCAGCATAAACAACCCTCCAGACCAGTTCCATAAGCTGGATTTTTTCTTCCGGTGAATAATTCTGATTGATAAGGCTCGTAAATTGCCAGAGATCGACGCTCCCTTCAAGCTCTTCATGGGACAGATCAATTAGCTCATGGGCCATCTCTTCCGACAGGTCAAATTCTTTTTTCAGAATGGCAACGATGCGCCCTTTTTCATCTTCACTGAATTCATCATCAATATTCGCCATTTCAATCATCAGGGCGCAGGCGGCTTTCTGTATCACTTGCTCCCTTGATTCGCCCCCCTTTCCTTCAAGGGAAGCACTCTGGTTAAAAAAATCTTTTATTTTTGACAGCATTTACCTTCCTTTCATGAAAAATATTTTGACACTGATTAACACTAAGTTGAATATTATTTAAACCTGTAATTATCATAACCCCACCCAAGCGCCCCTTACCTTAAGGGGAGGAGCATAAATTCCCTCGCTTAAGATAAGAGGGGGCCAGGGGGAGTTATGACAAAAGTCTTACTTAAAAACCCTGTAGTAAAACTACTCCTCCATGAGTGGCTCCTTCTCCCCTGCCGGAAGCTCCTGCACATTACGAAGCTTTCTTTCAATGGTACGTGATTTTCTGGCCGCCGTTTCGATGGTGTTGCTTGCCTCGTGAAGCTTCTTTTGCGTTTTGTCGAGAATATCGCCGAATTTGCCGAATTCCGTCTTTACGGCGCCAAGCAAAGCCCAAACCTCGCTGGAACGTTTTTCAATAGCGATAGTTCTGAATCCCATCTGCAGGCTGTTTAATAGCGCCGCCAGTGTTGTGGGGCCCGTAACGACAACCCTGAATTCACGTTGAATTTTGTCACATAAGCCGGGGCGTCTTAAAACTTCAGCGTAGAGTCCTTCAATGGGAATAAACATGATTCCAAAATCCGTCGTATTGGGCGGGTCGAGATATTTTTCCTTAATACTCTTTGCTTCATTTTTTATACGTACCTCAATCTGCCTGGACGATTCCTCCACAAGGGCAAGGTCCGCTTTTTCCTGTGCATCGACAAGGCGCTGGTAATCTTCCTGGGGGAATTTGGCATCAATGGGAAGCCAGACTTCACCCTCTCCCTCATCTCTCCCGGGCAGTTTAATGGCAAATTCGACCCTGTCGTTACTTCCCTTTTTGGTGGCTACATTTTTGGCATACTGGTCGTCAGTGAGAACCTGTTCAAGAAGGTTGCCAAGCTGCACTTCGCCCCAGGTTCCCCTTGTTTTCACATTGGTAAGCACCTTTTTCAGGTCCCCCACACTCGATGCCAGCGACTGCATTTCGCCAAGCCCTTTATGTACCTGTTCAAGCCTTTCACTCACCATTTTGAAGGATTCACCAAGACGCTTTTCCAGAGTGGCATGAAGCTTTTCATCGACGGTGGCCCGCATCTGCTCCAGTTTTTTGCTGTTGTCTTCCTGAAGCAGGTTCAGTTTCTGCTCAATCGTTTCCCTCATTTTTTCAAGGCGCTCTTCATTGCTTGAAGTCAGCCTTGTGAGCTGGGTGGAAAAGGTGTCGAGCTGGTTTTTCTGCATGGTTGAAATATCGGTAATGCGTGAAAAGAGACCATCGCCAAAGGTCTTGAGAGCGTTTGCCAGCTCTTCACGCCCCTGCCTTGCCTGAAGAGTCGCTTCTTCCCTGTTTTTTGTGATTTCTTCCTTCATGCCCCGTTCTGTTCTCTCTGAATTCTTTTCAAGTGAGCTAATCTGGTCTTCCAGTTGAACGAGTTCCCTACCCTCTTTTCTTGTAAAAAGGAGGATGAGCAAAACGAGTATTGCCACGGCAAGTATGGCGATAAGAATTAATAAGCCTTCTATCATAAGTTTATCCTTTTTCAGTCATTGCGAGGCGGTCGACAAGACCGACGTGGCAATCTCAATGTTCTGTATTTAGATGTGAGATTGCTTCACTCCCTTCGCAAAGGCTCTTTTTTTCTCACAATTATATTCCCGTGAAGAACCATTTTACGGATGCCCGATTAAAAACTTCGGGTCGGAGACCTCTGGTCAGAGATCTCCACATGACGCAAATTTAACAATCAATAAATGAATAAAACAGGGCAAGATGCTAACATTCATTTCACTTAGAAACAAGGGCCATATTCATTTCTTCTCAATACCAAGATCCTTCATTCGCCGCCAAAGGGTAGTCCGGCTTATTTTGAGCCGTTTGGCGCAGGTCTGGAGTTTCCAGTCCGATTCGTTGAGCGCCCTGACGATGGTTTCCCTTTCCAGTTCCTTAAGCGGTTCGTCGCTGTCCATGGCCCTGTCGATAAGATCAGAACTTTGCAACTCCTTGGGAAGATGCTCGGGATGAATGGTCTTTCCCCGGCAGCGAACAAAGGCGTGCTCCATAACATGTTCAAGTTCACGAATATTACCGGGGTAGTTGTAGTCCATAAGGAGTTCCATCGTCCTTGGTGAGAGATTGGTAATCTCGCGGGACATCTCTTTGTTGAATTTTTCGATGAAATGGTTTACCAGAATAGGAATGTCGTCAGTCCGCTCCCTAAGGGCCGGAAGACGGATAGGAACGACCTTGAGCCGGTAATAGAGGTCTTCTCTGAAGGCCCCCTTTTCCACCATATCTTTAAGTTCACGGTTAGTGGCCGCAACGACGCGAACATCAACTTTTATCGATTTCGTTCCCCCCACCCGTTCAAACTCACTCTCCTGTAATACACGAAGCAGTTTTACCTGCGTCTGGAGCGATATCTCTCCTATTTCATCGAGAAAGAGCGTTCCCCCGTTGGCCAACTCGAAACGACCTGCCTTGTCTGCAATGGCTCCCGTATAGGCCCCTTTTACATGGCCGAAAAGTTCACTTTCCAGTACCCCTTCGGCAAGAGCGGCACAGTTGAGCTTAATAAAAGGCTTGCCACTTCGGGGAGAACTGTGATGAATGGCATTGGCAATGAGTTCCTTCCCCGTACCCGACTCCCCTTCAATGAGCACTGTGGATCGCGTAGGCGCTACTTCATGAAGCAGTTCATAGACTTCATGCATCTTGTAATTTCGCCCGACTACATTATTAAAGGAGTAGCGGTCCTTCAGTTCGCTTTTGAGTTCCTGGATGAGCGTTACATCCCTGAATATTTCGGCGGCGCCGATGACTTTTCCGTTTTTGTCCCTGATGGCAGAAGTATTGATGCTGAGTGTTTTCTTCTTTCCATCCTTTTCCAGAACAGCTTCGTAATTATAAATGTGCTCCCCCGTTTTCATCGTCTGCGACATAAGACAACCGAGGGCACAGGCAGAGTGGGCAACCACTTCCCTGCAATTTTCCCCGCACATAATGCTTTCTCCGTCGGCGCCTCCCAGAATTTCCTGGGCTGCGCGATTGACAAAAAGGACCTTGCGTTCAAGCCCTACAACAATGACCCCATCAGCAATGCCATTGAGTATAGCATCACTATTTAAACCGACCAGTAAATCACCGTCTTCCATTCTTTCCTCCCCATGAAACCAAGTCGTTTCAAATATTTGCTTAATAGCAGGTGTTGAATAATAAATGATACATTATGCTACACTGCCAGCGACACTTCTGTTTCATTACTACCCTGATTATAAGAGGGCACAAGATGATTTGCAATACATGTTTCACAAATAAACATTGTTTCACGACTGAAACAATCTGCAAGTATTAGATTTTATTAGATTTTTTCTAGCAGAAAAAATAATCACACACAGCGTTTCTACTTTGAAACATTACACGCAAGGAAGACAAACAGCTCTCTCCCGGCCTTAAGCAGCTAACCACCTGTAATTATTGATACTTTTTATGGCGCCATATATTTGGCACACTAAATGCTAATATATAAGATGAATATAATCAAACCTTAAAAAAGGAGAAAAAAATGAAAGACTTAATCATTATCACAAAGGGCATTGGAATTATCTTTGCTGCGCTTGTAACGGCTACGCTCAACTTCCCCATACTGTAAGCAATGCAATTTTCAGCCTTTAGCCGACAGGGAAGTCTTCAACAGGGTACCATTCGTGGGGAGAGCCCTTCGTTGAAAAGAGACTGATTTTCCTGATTTGAAAAGAGCAGTCTCTATGGCCGATCATTTCTGCAACAATATCCTTTTTAGCCTCTACGGACATATTGCCGTAAACAAGACTAAGATGAGGCATAAAGAGGGGGCCGTCCATTCGCCCAAAGAGGCTCCTCGCCTTTAAATTCGCCGTCATCAAGCCGGGACTTTCTCCGGCAACCAAAAAGAGACACCTGAAGTATTCATCGAGATAGCCCGTACCGCTCAAGCTTACAGGAAAGCGCTCAATAGAAGAAGCCAGTTGCGCCGTCTTTTCGACGATCTCCTCTTCATCTTCAGTTAGCTGTCCGAGAAGCGTGACATGGGGCAAAAAGGATGGCGTGCCAAGGGCGCTGCTCAACTTTAAAATGAGCGCTTCAAGCACCTTTCTCGCTTCACCTTCCGGCACGAGCCAGAGCGAATATCCTTTTACCCTGTTTTCCATTGACAGTTGATTCATTCCATGACCGGAGAAATAAGGCCGCCGGATAGCGCCCATCCAAAACCTACGATAGACGGGACTTTGTTTTCAATCCGGAAAAGAGGGCTTTTTTGCAAGATCAAGGGTTTGCACGGAGACGTACTGCTGCGCGTGGCACAGGCAAAACCGAAGATTGACGCTGAGATTGCGAAAGAGCGCCCTTTCCCGATGAAAACTAAAGAACTATCCGCTTTTTTTTGCAATAATTCCTGATAACAGAGAGAGCCTGGTTCGCTCTCTGTATTTTCATGTTTCGTTTTTTAAGGGCCATCACATCTTCAAGGGGGATTTGCTCCTGCCTCAACTCCCTGATCACCATATTGACGTTAACAGTCATGGTTTTCAAATCCTGCGGCGTATATTTCTTCAAAGTAGCCATGGTAACATTTGCAAAGCCTTCAGCTATATCCACAGCAAGTTTGTGCGGATTTCCACTTATCGTCATAAACTGCTCCTCTCCGGCTAAATTGTTTCTGCCTGAATCCTGCAAGCAATTCAGTAGTCAGGCTCTGTTAATAAATGTAGACTTCCGTGCCACGCTTCACCATGGAATAGAGTTCCTTCAAATCTTTCTTGCCCATCCTTATACAACCGTGGGTTTCTTTTTTACCGTTAATTACGCCACTTTTCGTTCCGTGAATAGCATAGCCGCCGCCCAGCTTAAGCCTGTACTTACCCAGTTCACCTTTTACCGCCCTGTCTTCAATGGAAATAGTTTTAGGGAGCTCAAGCCCCTTTTCATGCCATACCCAGTCAGGCTTGTACCAGATGGGGTTTCTCTGTTTTACCTCAATAACCCTTTTTCCCCTGGGGGTAAGAAAATTATAGGTCTTTCCCGTTTTTTTTACTTTTGTCCACCCCTTGCCTGTAGAAACGGTATATTCCTTGAGCGTCTTCGACCCGATCTTGACGTAAAGAAGATTTTCGCCAAGACTTACAGCCAGGTAAACCTTGTGACTGTCAATACTCTTCTTTATATCTTCCAGAACCTCCTTTGCCCTTAAAAATTCTTCGTTTGACTGTTTTACTTCTTCAAACTTGCGGCCAATGGAGTCAATTTGCTTTTCAAGACCTGCGATTCGATCTTCGGCGCCTGATAGCTTACCCTTTAAAAACTGGTTTTCATTGTTAAGCTGCCTGTTTTCTTCATCCAGCTTATCCAGGCTTTTAGAGAGAGGAAAAAAGAAAGCGCCTGATGCAATAAGAGCAAAAGAGGCAAAGCCAAGCGCTGATTTCCAGGGGCGTCTTCCCTTCAGCAGTTCTGTTTCCTCATCTTTGTCACTTTGGGAAGCGCTCTCAATGGCCTGAGGAGGCGAGACCTTATTTTGAACCTCCTTATTTGTTTCCTCATGGGGTTTATCTTTATCAAGATACCTGGCCAGCATGGGGTGAGAAGCGACCTTAATCCACCGCTTTCCATCGGGGCTGATTTCCCCGTTACCTGAAAGGTTGCCTGCGTTGACCCTGAATCTCAAAACCCTGAGACTTACCGGAAGGCCTCCTTCCCCCTTTACTCTCCAGATCCTTTCCGACAGGCCCTTATCGGGCAGGACCGTCTCGGAAAGGCAAAAAACAGTCTGGCACTTCCTGCACTGGATAACGCCTGCATAACCCTTCCTGTATTCACCTTCAAGACCACATGAGGGACATTTGATTAACACTGCCGGAAACCTTTCAAAAGATTTTTATTATTCTCATTTTGCTGTCAAAAGTCCGAACAGGGCAACTGTCGACAGCATTATATTTTTCTCCCCCATTGCAAGAGATTCACCTTTCACAGTTCCCCCACCCTATTGTCTTTTCCCTTTTTTGACACTTAATTTACCACTTCATATAAAATTATACTACTTTATCTCCCTGCATTTTGAAAAAAATATCCTTTTTCATGGCAACATGTTGATTCTCACTCTCTTTTTGATATGCTAAAGATAAGGATAAATTATGTTCAAATTTCTAATCATATCCATCATTTATTTTACCCCGGGCCTTATGGCAATGCCCTCTCTTTCTCTCGCTGCAAAGGATCCTTTTGAAAGCATGCGCAAAGCAATGGTTGAGCGGGATATCAAGGGACGGGGCATATCGGATAAAGCAACGCTTTCAGCCATGCTGAAAGTAAAGCGACACCTTTTTGTCCCCAAAGCAGCGCAGCATCAGGCCTACTCTGATCATCCCCTTCCTATCGGCTACGGACAGACCATATCACAACCTTATATCGTCGCTCTCATGACGGAAAAACTTGAAGTTAAAAAAGGAGATAAAGTCCTGGAGATTGGCACGGGGTCAGGCTATCAGGCAGCCGTCCTGGCCGAGACAGGTGCAAAGGTGTGGACCATTGAGATAATAAAAGAACTGTCAAAGTCGGCAGGGCAAAACCTTAAAAAAAACGGATACGGCCATGTGGAGGTAAAGCATGGTGACGGATATTACGGATGGAAAGAGGCCGGCCCCTTCGACGCCGTGATCGTCACGGCGGCAGCCAACCACATTCCTCCCCCCCTGCTAAAACAATTAAAAGAGGGAGGGAGACTCATCATTCCCCTGGGAAGCACCACCTACTATCAGACACTGACTCTGGTGACAAAAAAGGAAGGGAAGCATCTCGTCGATCATATCAGCGGCGTCATTTTTGTTCCCATGACGGGGAAAATGCTGGAGTGAATTATTTCGCTTTATTCGGAAATAATTGGGCCACCATGTTGCATAGAAACAAATCCGTACGTAAGTGTTTCGCGCAAAGCCGCAAAGGACGCAAAGAAAAACTATAAAAACATTAAATTTAGTAAAGAATCTATGCCCAGAGGACGGTGGTTTTTCTTTTAGCCATGAAGGGGCTTGTTTTCACTTCCCGTTAAAACGCAGCCGAGTGAAGCAGCTGGCTGAGGATGAAGGTCACAAACTGTCTGAGCGAAGCGAGTTTTTGTGACCGCCGAAGGCAGATGCGGAAGCGAGGGAAGTCCCGCCTCGGCGGGACCAAGTTTTAGGGCGGCCTTTCTTTTGTTACTTTTCTTTGTCCGCAAAAGAAAAGTAAAATTATTATGGCATACCCTTTTAACTCTTACCCCGCCCAAAAAACGGGGATTTCAAAGATTAATTAAACAGGAAAGAGTCATTATTTCTTACTCAAAAAGCTCAAGATATTTATCATAGCCTTCCTTCTCCAGTTCCTCTTTAGGAATAAACCTCAAAGACGCTGAATTAATACAATAACGTAGTCCCGTTGGATCCGGACCGTCATCAAAGACATGGCCCAGGTGCGAATCAGCCCCCCTGCTTCTCACTTCCGTTCTTTTCATGAAAAAGCTGTTATCATCCTTTTCGACAACATTCTCCTCCACAAGAGGGCGGGTAAAGCTCGGCCAACCTGTGCCCGACCTGAACTTGTCTATGGAACTGAAAAGAGGCTCACCGGAAACGATATCGACATAAATCCCTTCCTTTTTATTGTCCCAGAATTCATTGCTGAAGGCCATTTCCGTCCCTTCATGCTGCGTCACCTTATACTGGAGCGGCGTGAGCTTTTTCCTGAGTTCCTCCCCAGAGGGTTTAAGGAAGCCCACCTCGGCCCTGTCATCATCTTTCCAGACCTTTTCAATAAAACGGTCCCGCCCGGAACCGCTGCGGTAAAACTTGTATCGGAGAGGATTCTTTTTGTAATAATCCTGATGATACTCTTCAGCCCTGTAGAAGCGGTCATAGGCAATAATTTCAGTAGCTATAGGCCTGTCAAATTTTCCTGATTTACCAAGCGCATCTTTCGAAGCCTCAGCTTTCTTTTTCTGTTCCTCATTATGATAGAAAATGGCAGACTTGTACTGAGGTCCCCTGTCAACAAAGGAGCCCCCGCCGTCAGCAGGATCAATCTGCCGCCAGAAAGTATAAAGAAGATCATCATAAGAAGTCTTTTTGGGGTCGTATGCAATCTGGATAACCTCGTAATGGCCCGAATTTCCCGATGATACCTCTTCATAGGTTGGATGCGGCTTTTCACCTCCTGCATAGCCGGAAATCACTTCCACAACACCTTCCATCTTTTCAAATGGGGGTTCCATGCACCAGAAGCACCCCCCTGCAAAAGTAGCCCTGGCAAGACTTTTCGTCTCAATATTTTTTTCAGTCACTTCCATCTGTCCGTCCTTTTGTATATTTGTGCAACCCGCAATAATTAAGGTCAAAAGAAGGGTTGCTTTAATTATTATCTTCATAGAATTCACCTTTTATAAATACTCTATCTCTCCTATTCATTAGATAAGATAAGTATCCCTTCGATTCAAAAAGCAGGGATTCCATAAATATTTATTTGTATTGGAAATATTATTTCGATATATTGCAGGTAAAAAACAAGGAGAATAAAACGTGGGAAAGAATATAATCATTAACAGTGAGTTTTTTGGCAAAGGCCCTGAAGAGCTGGGTTCAAAGGTAATGGGATCCTTCCTCCGAAAGTTATGCAATGAAGAGAACAAACCGGGAAAGATCATTTTTTATAATACAGGCGTCAAACTTATGGGAGAGGGCTCGGCAATGCTCGACGCACTGGAAATTCTTGAAAAGAGCGGTGTAGATCTCGTTGCCTGCGGAACCTGTGTTAACTACTTCGGCATTTTCGACAAGATTCCCTTCGGGCGTGTAGGTGACATGCCTGAAATCATCTCTGTAATGATGAGCGATGAGGGTGTTGTGACAATTTAAAAAATATCGACCACGGAGGCCCGGAGATCACGGAAAAATTATTAGAACGCAGATGACCCCGAATGAAAGTATTTCTGACGGGGCAGGCACGGATTATACGGATTTACACAGATTTTATTTTGAACTTCCTTCCCCCTGCGCCTTAGCACCCAAAGGGTATAAACGTCTCCGCGCGAAACCATCTTCTAATCCTGAACTCAGAACTTTGAATTCAGTTTTCAGGGCCTTGCAAACAATCATGGCCACATCTTTAAGTGTGGAATCCTTTGTAATCTTCATAGAGGCTTCCCTTTCCTTCTCGGCCGTCTCCGCTCAAGGTAATATCGCTCTTTCTCCTCCTGTGGAACAAACTGAAAAACCTTTTCCATAAGGGCCTTAAACTCTTTCAAAAAGGGATATCTCGGATTCCACGTATAAAGCCTTGTCCTTCCCTTAAGTGTACTTACAATTAGACCCGCCTCTTCAAAACGGGCAAGCTGTTTTTGCACCATGTTAAGGGGAATATGAAAGGTCTTTGCAATACCCGTGGCATAGCCCTCACCATAGGCCGTCATGTAAAGCAAAACCTTTTCAGCCGTCGCACTTCCAAATATTTTTTCAAGCATATCAACACCTATTATCAAGGTTATAAAACCTATATTATAGGTTTCAGTATCAATCGTCAATTAATATCTGAAAGCATGCAATAGAACAGGGATAACAGGGATTTGGGGAAATGCCTCTTTCAGAGGCCAGGCACTGTGGGTGCCGGGGCGCAAGAGAGAGAAATCTATTTTAACGGAGTTTACAGGATTAAAGAATTTTATTCTGAACTTTAGAAGTATTTACCCTTAAGCGAAACACTATCTTTCAAATCAGTGAAAATCCGCTAAATCTGTGTCATCGGCGTTCTATCGCTTTCCTCTGCGCGAAACCATCTTTTCACCTGCAACCAGTAACAAGCAACCTGCAACTGCTCCATTCAATCCGCATTCCGAAATCCCAAATCCGCAATTAAATATCAGGGTATTTTCCGGGTACCCTAACTTTTTCCTCCTTACGTTTCAGCCATATAATGTATCATGTAGAACCATTCTAAAAATTTAATGTGATTTATATTTCTTTTAATCTCTAATGAGTCTGGCTCCTTTCACCAAAATCAAAGCGGGGCAAAAGCCCCTAATCCGAAACAGGAAGACAGGCTTTTTTATTTGATCTAAAACTTCATAAGGGAGGGCGTCATGTTCCAGAGACAGAAAAGAGGCTTCACAGGGATACTTTTATTAGGGGTAATTTTCCTCATTATCTTTATATCTCCTTACCGGTTATCAGCAAGGGAGATGATTGGCGCGGAAGAGATCATTTCCAGAATTAACAAGCTGACAGATATGCCGGGAAAGACTGAAAAAAATGAGGGCCGGGGTGAAGCAAAAAAACTCAAATCGGATATCGATAAATTCAAGGCTGTTAGAGCCACCTTGTCACCGAAGAAAGCGGTGTCCCGATGGCTCAAGCTTTATGACCGCTTCTGGCTGCTTCCCCCGGAAACATTGACCAAAATAGCCGGATACAAGAGTATGGGAAATAAAAACAGCCTTTCCCTAAAATCACTGCTCGCCTCTGTCCCACTGCCGGAAAGCTGGCATACCCTGAAAAAAGAGGTCATGGAAAGATCTTCATCGAACAAGGGAACGCCCGAGACAGCGCTCCGTTTGATGGTATTTTATTTAACTCATGATCAGGAAAAGCTGACCAAAACCCTGGATGAGTTAAAAACAAGGGCAAAGCTCAGCGGACAGGGTGCTCTTTATTTTCTTGATACTTTAAAAATGATGGATTTCAATGAAAGTAATAAGGACAATGAAAAGTCGGTTATTAAAAAGTTCGAGACCTACCTCGCCTCCTTCGAGTCGGCAAGACCTTCAGGGATCGTCAATGTCCAGGTTCCTGACCTCCTCTCTCTCACTGACAAAAAGAAAGCCACAAAACTCATCGTCAAGGCACTTACCATCCCCGGCTTGCGGCTAAATGTCCCATCAGGCGGCAAAACACTCGATCTCGCCAAGACATTGACAATAAAGCATGAAGCCAGCCTCATCGAACCGCAGTGGACCCTCATAACCGACACTAAAGACATAGCGCTCTATGAAGCGCTCTCAAAACGCTTTCCCGAAAAATCAAAAGACGACAGGAAAAGCGATATGTTCCAGGAGAATAGCCGCTACGGCTATGATTACGACCCTATAGATGACGATAAAATCCGTGCAAAGCTTATCTATATGCTGGGACTCATCGCGGTAGACAGAATCAGCGAAGCAAGGGACCTGGCAACAGGTATGAAGACAACAGACTTCATGGGGAAAAAGTTTAAGGCCTTATGGCAGGCATTTGAAAAAATACGCTAC
>JAOUBX010000027.1 GCA_029860075.1 Deltaproteobacteria bacterium
CTTTACCCTCAAGATTTTCAACCAGCCTGATCATTCCCTGACCGAAGCCCCACAAGGTATCGACAGGGATCAAAAGGTTTTCTCTCTTATTACGATCTGGTTTACAGGTTTGTATGGTGCTATAGAGGGTCAAGGCTTTAATAGTGGCAAGTTTTCTCAAGTTGATAATCTTCTCACTATAACCAAGTGGAAATTGCAAATAGCTGTTTTGTCTGTTAAGATCGGGAAATTTATAAAGCAGATACAGAAGGTATTTTTGATGCGGTGGAGTCAGTTAAAAAAGAGAATTGAAATAGGAGCAACATCCTATCGAAAGTCGCATGACCAGGTTGGGCGAGGATGGATAGCTATTGATAAATGTCAGATTATCAATATGTGTACAATTACATATGAAATAGAATTGTTCCAGAGAAGACAAAGGGAAAATCTCAGCTACCAGGAGATGGGTAGAAAACTCAATGAAATGAATATATTTTGTCAATACGATTGGTATAAATCTCTCTCTATCTATTTAAACTTATCAATCGATGAAATTATTGACTCTGACAATGAAATTGTACGGGCAATAGGGATGATTGATTCTAGAACAGGTAAGCGAAAGCTTAAAAAATTTGATGTTTCAAATGAACATGAGTTAGTTAAGAGGCTCTATGATTTTCGTTGTAATGCAGAAGGATTATTTACAACTTTTGATTTCGAAGACGAACCAAGTTTTACGACTCCACTTCCTGTCAATAGGCTATCAAAGATATCTTCTGAAGATAAAGTGAAACAAAGAGAAGCAGACAGGAAATTGGCAAATGCTCGAAAAACTCATAAAGTCAGAAATCTTATTGAAGCTATCTATAATGGGCAGATAAATGAGAATAACCTGGATAGGGAAATTTCAAAGATAATTTTTGAAGGATTTAAGAATTCTTCTGATCCTTTAATCCTTTTAAAAACGCTTCGATACCTTGAAGGAAAGTCAAAACTAATCAAAGAAGCTAACCATATTAGAGGTGTTATTGCATTAACAGCAAAATCTTCTCAATGGTTGAGGCCATTAGATACCTGGCAACCGTCATCACATAATGTTGGCAAGCAATTTTCTTCTCTGTCTAGACATTTGTTGGCAAACTATAAAGTACCTTTATTCATGGATGCAGCATGGTTGAAAGACAATGAAGTTTACCAGAGTTGGTTCATTAATTTGGGGGGTGGAAAAAATATTCGATCTGCCGAGAATCTTCCCATAACCTTAACAAAAAAGATAGCCCACTGTTTTTTAGAAGCACCAAATAATTATTCCATTGAAGCCGCTCTCAGGTGGGGTCAAGTTATAGCTTTGGGGGGAAATAAACGTTTGACTGACGCACTTTTGGAAACAAGACTGATAAATAGTTTTGAACATGATGATTTCTGGTTGTCTGTGATCCGTTTTTTTATCAACAATCCCATGTTAGATACTATTCACATTAACCCAATTATTGATTATATACATCATCAAAAATACGAAAACCAGATAAGGTTTTTGGAAAGGGGAGTAGCCGAAGAAATTGGACCGGCACAACCTAATTTTACTATGAGAGGCAGAACTGTTAATTCTATTCTCCGTCAAGTAGATATATGGCATGGACAATTAGGTAAGGAAAGAAAGGGTGGAAATTTAATCTGGAAAAAATCTTCATTTAACGATTTTAAATTTATTGAAGGCACAAAAGAAAATAAGAATATGAAAATCTGGAGAATAAGAGAATTATTAAATAGTAGAGAACTTATAGCTGAAGGGAGACATCATAGTCATTGTGTGGCAACATATTCACAATCTTGCTTCAATGGTTTATGCTCCATTTGGTCTATGCAAGTTGAAACTGAGGAAGGGATTGAAAATATTCTTACGATTGAAGTGAATAATAGAAACAGGGAAATTAGACAAGTCAGAGGAAAAAGAAACCGACTTTCAACCGAGAAAGAAAAAGAAATACTGAAAAGATGGGCTAGTAAAGAAAGTATTACGATAGCATCTTACATTTAAAAAGAGCTGAATAAACATCAATAATTGAGATGTATTTAATAATATGGAAATGAAAGAAAATAAAACAAATATAAAGATTATTGCTTCTGAAAAAAACTGGATTGAAGGGGAAGCAATTCAACAATTAAATAATACAGCGAAGCTTGAAGGGATGCTTAAGGTGGTGGGCTTACCCGATCTTCATCCCGGTAGGGGAAATCCTGTTGGAGCTGTATTTGTTATTGAAGATAAGATCTATCCTTATCTTGTTGGTAATGATGTTGGGTGTGGCATGGGGTTCTGGCAAACGAATTTGAAACGTAAAAAAATCAAACTCGATAAATGGGTGAAAAAGCTGGAGGGATTGGAAAGTCAATGGAAGGGTGATACCGACTTGTGGCTTAAAGAATTTGATTTACAATCTTCCAGCTTCGACTATTCGCTTGGAACAGTAGGGGGAGGGAATCATTTTGCCGAGCTACAACTTGTTGAAAAAGTGAAAGACAGGGAAGCATTTGGAGCGATGAAACTTGAAAAGGATGCTCTTTTTCTGCTAGTTCACAGCGGTTCCCGGGGGCTGGGTGAAAAACTTTTACGTACTCATGTTGATCGATATGAGGCCCGTGGTTTAGAGGTGGATAGTGAGGATTGCGATGAATATATTAAGGGCCATAATTATGCCGTTAATTGGGCTGTCAGTAACAGGGCATTAATAGCGCATCGCTTCCTTTCAATGCTTTCATCTGAAGGCAGGCAGATTTTAGATTCCTGCCACAATAGCGTAACTCCCGTTACCTTTGCCAGTAAAGATTACTGGCTCCACCGGAAAGGGGCAGCACCTTCTGACAACGGTCCACTCATAATCCCCGGATCAAGAGGGACATTCAGTTATCTGGTTCATCCTTGCGGCGGTCAGGAGGATAATGCATATTCACTTGCTCATGGTGCAGGCAGAAAGTGGAAACGAAGCGATGCGAAAGATCGCTTGCGCCGGCGTTTTAATAAAGAATCACTGAGCCAGACAGAGTTTGGTGGCAGGGTGATTTGTGAAGATAAAAACCTGCTTTATGAAGAAGCACCACAAGCTTACAAAAACGTAGATATCGTCATATCGGATATGGTTGATGCCGGATTAATCCGTGTGATTGCCACTCTCAAACCACTGATTACCTATAAAACGAGGGTAAAATAGTGAACTGCTGGCTTCAATTGACGTCCGGTCATGGTCCCGCTGAATGTTGTTGGGTTGTATCTCAAACAACCAGGGCAATCATGAGGGAGGCAGGAAAAATGAATATTAAAGTTACCATGCTTGATGCTATTCCCGGTGATAAGCCCGGTACCCTTAAATCTGCCCTGCTCTCTTTGGAGGGAGAAGAGGTATCACCTTTTGCAAGGCAGTGGCTTGGTACTATTCAGTGGATAGGTAAAAGTCCCTTTCGGCCAAGGCACAAGCGAAAAAACTGGTTTATAGGTGTACAAATTTATTACCCCCCTGACAAGTCATCCATTTCTGAACAGGACCTTAAGTATGAAGCAATGAAAGCCTCCGGTCCCGGTGGGCAGCATGTAAACAAAAGTCAGACAGCTATTCGTGTTGTCCATCATCCGACAGGCTTATGTGCTGTTGCTCAGGAAGAGCGATCACAATACTTAAACAAAAAACTGGCCCTGGCCAGGCTTTATTCACTTATTGAAGAGGCAGAAAAAAAGTCTCAGCAGAAAGAACAAAAGGAACGCTGGAACCAGCATAATGAGCTTGAACGTGGTAATCCTGTTCGTATTTATGAGGGTGAGACTTTTAAAAGGGTTTGAAATAATTTTATATACTTTCTTGACAATGTACGATTACTGTCGTACACTAATAGATAGTGTAAATGGCTTTTAAGAAAGCAAAAAAACAGGTTATTCATTGCTTGCAAAATGGTAATGTGAGCCATGAGACGCGTGGAAATATTGATATAAAAAATCTCTTGGCTACCGGTGCAGTTGCAATTGATGAAGTGATAAGCATTATTCTTCGCGCCAAAGGAGGGGACTATAGCTGTAGCCCTCACCACTTTGATAGCAATGTTCCGGTGCATTTGATCAAGACTATAAACAGAGGTAAGACATGGTATATAAAGTGGTACATTCTTGACCCTGATGCAGTTTTTATTAGTGTCCACAACTGAGGAGAATGATTATGAAAATTATAAAAGTTGGTGATAAAGGCAAGGCGGCTTGTGATAAATGCGCTGCCTTTGTGAGCGTAACCTATGATCTTCGGGATGTACCTTTTAGTGATGGTTCCGGTACGGTTAGTAAGGTATTAGTTGGAGTCTGTGATCAGTGTGGTCATGTATGTGTTTTACCTCACCAATCTACACCTCTTGTAAAACGTCAGTTAGAAAAGCAACGCAAGTCTATAGAGGCCCGTATCCCTGCACACCTGGTGGATATTTTAAATCTGGCAAGTGAAGAGGTTGGCTGTAATACTGACTTTGTACAGTCGATGATTAAATATTACTTGCATGCTCTGGCTAGTAAAAAAATATCGCCAGGTAAATTGGCTGACTATTTAAAGAGTGATCTTGCCAAGGGACCTTCAATTAAACGTATTTCATTAAAAGGGCAGCATCTTCATGAAGATATCATGGCACTTAAGTCATTAACTCACCTGAAATCAAATGCCGACTTGATTAAAAGTGTAATTCTTAAAATTTACGATGACATTCTTCAAAATAAAAGGTCAAGACCTATGCATGATTTAAAAGGTATTGCGGCTGCTATTAATTAATCCACCTTTTTTGAATGTGGATGCTGTACTTTACTTAATCTGGGACCTGACCGTTCTTCTCCCCCTTCCCTTCCAGAAAAAACCGCTCATCAAGAATCTGGATTTTACCCTCAAGCTTTTCAACAAGCCTGATCATCCCCTGACCGAAACCCCACAAGGTATCGACAGGGATCAAAAGATTTTCTCTCTCATTTCGATTAGGCTTGCAGGTTTGTATGGTGCTATAGAGGGTCAACTGTTCAGCCAGGGCTTTGATAATGGCAAGTTCCTCTCCGAGAACTTCATAGTCCGATAGTAAAAGGAATTTGTCTTTCCCTTTTTCATAGTGTTCAATCCTTTTTTCAAATTCTTTTATCATGTTTGAAGCTCCCATTTTTATAATTTCCCCATATAATACTTTCTTAACCCGATGTTGCTTATATTAACATTAAGTTTGCCAGCAATGCAAAGTTTATTAACAGTATGTTCTTTTAATTTACTTTGAGTTGTTTTTCCTATAGAAAACACTAATACAACAACACAAAGGAATTATTTGATGATCATTTGCAGATTAAAATCACTTATTGCAAAAATTGAAGAAGAGCAAAATTTAAGAATATCTATGCAGGAACTTGCCGATGCTTGTGGATCGACAAGACAGACCATATCAAAATTGGCAAACAACCAGGAAACACGAATGACCGTTCAGCAATATGACAAGATATTGAAGAAACTGAATTCCTATGGTTATGAATTTAAGATAAGTGAATTATTCGAGGAAAGGTAGTTCACTTTGAGGGAATTGATGCGCTACTGAAAAGCTCAGAGTGGATTGTGAGTAAAAGGTTGAGAGCCCTCCTTGGAACAGGCCTAAATAAAGGGGGTGCTCAGGAAGGAGAATTTACCTGGGGTTGTCGCTATCTTCCCCTCATTATAATAAACTTTAAAACTACTTCCTGTAATGCACAAAAATACCTTATCTTCAAAACTTATAGAATACGATCAGTAATCAACTGAAATTGTCATTAATAGATATATTTGCGCGACTTAAGAAACTTTATGAAAGATTGTTACCTTTCAAGGAGATAAATTAATGAATGGCCAATGGATGGGAGACTATAACGGTACTAGCAGTGGGGTTATTATTGTTAATATTGACGATATGGGGGATCACTTTAAAGGGATAGCTTACTTAAATGAATCAGACAATACTCTCCCAAGTACAGCCATACCTTTTAGGACAAATGAAAAAAGTAATGACCTGACGCTTCAAGCATATGTCTTTCCTATTAATAGTGAGACAGGTGTTCTAGATGTATGGGAGAATGTTAAACAATTTTACCCCTCTGATTTAATTTTCCCCGCTAGTGCCGATATTATAGGGAAGTGGGATAATGAAGAACTAATATTGACTTGGACAACAAATATTGGGACATCAGGATCATGTCTTTTGCCTAAAAGTAAAGCGGATAACCCCTCAGATTACTCACCTATTACTAAAGTCAAAGACTGGAGCAGTTATAAAAGTTATGTAGCTGATTTAGTGGAATGTAGGTTTTTATTTAGAGGACAAAATGCCCCATGGCGGCTTCGGACGGCATTTCACAAAACAGGAAGAGCCGATTTAACTAAATTTATTAATGAAGATATCCCGACGTTATATAAGCATTTAAGTTCAAAAACACGCCATATTTTCAATTTAAATAATCCTGATGAAAACGGTGCTTTTTTTAACCTGGCACAACATCATGGTTATCCTACTCCATTACTAGATTGGACTTTCTCTCCTTATGTAGCTGCCTTCTTTGCTTACAGAGGAATTACAAATGCTCAAGCATCTAAAGCAGATGAAAAACAAAAAGTACGCATTTTTATTTTTAATCAGGAACAATGGAAAAAGGATTTTATTCAAGTTCAACAGCTACTCACATCCGGGCCTCATGTATCTATTGCAGAATTCATTGCAATAGATAATGAGAGAATGCTACCCCAGCAAGCGGCCTCATTGGTAACTAACATTGACGATATTGAAGATTATATTAAGTCCAAAGAGGCGAAAACAAAACGATATCTTAAAGTCATAGACTTGCCAGTGAACGAAAGAGCAAAAATAATGCAAGAGTTAAGTTATATGGGAATAACTGCGGCTTCCTTATTTCCAGGTCTAGATGGGGCATGCGAGGAGTTAAAAGAACGTTTCTTTAATATATAAAACCATTTGGCATAGCAAGCGTAGCCTGGATATAATCCAGGAAATAAAACATATACCTACAGTCTGCCAACAAAATATCATTTTAAAATGATTGAAATCATTATCCCTCTAATCCTTTTCATTTTAATTATTTTCCTTGGTTTTATTTTTAAGTCTCTTTTCTATAGGACAAAGCTTGGGAAATTTAAAAATGTATCTGTTAAAGGGAATAAACTTATAGTAACTGATTATGGTCAATTTTTAATAGAAAGAGATAAAGAACAAATCAGAATAAAAGCTGAAAAAACCAGAAATCAAAAATGCATTGCTTATTCGGAAATTGCCGGACTCAAATATGAATATGACAGGCAATTTGCTTTTCTTCCTGAATTTTTATTCGGTGACTGGCCATTATTTAAAAAACATGAAGATACTTATGAGTGGTACCATATCTATCTGGAATTAAGAAGCAATGAAAAGATACCTCTTTATTCTATTGGTAATTATGAACAGCGACAGCTTGCACTTGGATGGAAGATTTTCTTGGAGAAAATCTTCCTTGAAAAGCTTGGAGTTTATGAGGATATAGAAAAAAGTAGTAGTATTGTATTTAATGAAATAATGAAAATCTTCAGAGAAGCAAAAGTGCATGTTTAGTTGTAGGATTGGCTTAAAGAAAGAAGCACTGTAGGGCGAATAAGCTAGCGCCATCCGCCGCATGATTGAAACATTACATCCTACTAAATAGTAACCGGGGACAGCGACCATTAAACAAGAAACGAAAACATCTGTATGGCTCTGATGAGAATTGAACTAAGGACTAAAACAGGGACTACCATCCCCTTTTATTCGGAACAGTAGCAACTTTCAACCAGAAAGTTGCAATATTTTTCGCAATGTGTTTTTAATATAGGCATAAAATCAGTCAACAGTTAAAATCTTAAATATTGCGATATATGGTCACCACAAATATTGAATATATCGATTGTCACTTAATGAGCGAGTTGACTGAGCAAAGCTCAGTGATTGCAAGGTGGACACGCCGGCACAATGACTACCGCGTCCGGCCGTATGCAAATGAACAGAATGATTGACGATGAAATAGAGCAGAGGAATGACGGTCCCATCGCAGCCAAAAATATATCACATTATGCATGCAGATCGGTTGCCATCGTTTATTGCGGATGGCAGCCTGTGGTGTGATGCAGAAATTGTGCGTCGTAAGCCACCTGGTACCACCATCGGGATGAATGGTATTAAGCAGCGCCGACTCCAGTTATACCTGAGCAGTCACCCGAACTTGCATGTGGGTGACTGCGTGCCTTTTTACTTCTGTCCACGCTCCATTATGCTTTACCTAATCTATCGAGGCAATGACTCCGAGCTGGACTATAAGGGTGGACAAGCGTCTATTATCCATTTGAAAGCTGATTTATATGATTCTGTAAAATGGGCTATGCAGAATAATAAGCGTTGGGCCTTCACTCTATCAAATGCCGGAGCTTATTATTTTGAAGACCGGTGTAATCTGGAACAGTTAAATGAAATCGATTGGGATTCGGTGAATGCAGGCAAATGGGTTGAATGTAAAGAAGGAAAGCAGGCGGAATTCTTGATAGAATATAGTTTCCCCTGGCATTTGATCGAACATGTTGGAGTATATTCACAGGCCGTCTATCAACAAGTAGTAAATGTGTTACCTGTGAATGGTCATCGGCCGAAAGTTGAAGTCAAAACAGACTGGTATTACTGAAAAAGAGGAGGATTCAATGATTGAATATAAGAGTGGCGACATTCTAAAAGAGGATGCCGAGGCCCTTATAAATACCGTGAACTGTGTTGGTGTTATGGGGCGTGGTATTGCGCTTCAATTCAAGAAAACCTTTCCTGAAAATTTTAAAAGCTACGTCGCAGCGTGCAAGAATAATGAGGTGCAGCCCGGTTGTATGTTCGTATTTGAGACCAGAAAGTTAATTAACCCACGCTTTATTATAAATTTTCCAACCAAACGCCATTGGCGGGGCAAGAGTCGGATAGAGGATATCGAATCTGGGTTAAAGGCACTGGTGGAGGTTATTCAAAAGTATGACATTCATTCAATCGCTATCCCACCTCTGGGCAGCGGTCTAGGAGGGCTTAACTGGGCAGCGGTTAAGCAGCGTATAGAAGAAGCATTGCATCCGCTTACGGATGTGCGCGTTATAATCTTTGAGCCAAAAGGCTCTCCAGCCACCGAAAAAATGATACATAACCGAGAGGTGCCGAATATGACAGCCGGCCGGGCAGCTTTGGTGGAATTAATGCATCGTTATCTTGGTGGCCTGCTCGACCCCTTTGTTACTCTGCTGGAAGTACACAAGCTGATGTATTTCATGCAGGAGGCGGGAGAGCCTTTGCGGCTTAAATATAAACAAGCTATTTATGGTCCCTATGCTGAAAACCTTCGACATGTATTGCATGCCATCGAAGGGCACTTTATTTCAGGTTATGCTGATGGAGGTGATACGCCGGATAAACAATTAAATCTCGTGCCAGGGGCTATCAAGGATGCGACGGCTTTCTTGGTAAAACATGACAAAACCCGCGAACGTTTCGACAAGGTGGTTGATCTTGTAGATGGATTTGAGTCACCATTTGGCTTGGAGCTTCTGTCGACGGTTCACTGGATTATGAAGAACGAAGCTGTTCATTCAATGGAAGACGTTGTAAGTCTTACTTATGCCTGGAATGATCGCAAACGGCAATTCACCCCTCGTCAAATTGAGCTTGCCGTGAATGTACTTGCACAAAAGAACTGGGTAGCCTTCAAGGGAGATTAAATTTGATAGCGATATTCCTTCTGCATAATATAGGGATAACCCCCGTATTCAAAATGACATGTTGCATACCATGAAATAAGCTTAGCCCATGCCGAGAATAGCAAAAGTAGTAATCCCTGAATATCCTCATCACATCACCCAAAGAGGGACTAATAAGAGGGATATCTTTTTGGATGATAGAACAGCACTGGAGGGAAGAGAGGGTCAGACTTGACTATTGACCTTGAGTGTTGGAGCCGTAATTGGGAGATTGGGGTCAGACCGACTCAACCCATTGACACCAAGGAATAAATACCTAAAAAAGGCCTCTTTTCAGCCTTAGAAGGCCCTTTTTGACATCAAAATGAGGGATTTAATCAAATGCTGGATTCCCGCTAAAACAATGCGGGAATGACAAAAGATTTAAACCCCCGCCTACCCTGATAAATAAAGTTGACAGTTCAAAGGTACGCGAGTAATTTACGCTACCGCCGGGACCACGGTTTTCTTCAGCTTCCTCTCAAGGAAAAAACAGGCGAAGGGGATGACGGAGGCGAAAAGGGCTATAATCCACTGAGGATAGCAAGGAAGCAGAGATAAGAAAGGCAAGCTCAACGGGTCGTCCCTTAGGCGGATTGGATTTTTTGTTGACGATGGAAGAAATAACCGGTCGAATGCTCAGACCTAAAAAAGGGGGGCGGCCCAGGAAAGAGCATTAACCCGGGGGTTATCCCTATATTACCTTTATTAATGCGATTTGCTATGTTCTGGAAGTTTTTCTTCAGCTATCATCTTCCAAATAAATGAAGCCATAAGTGTTGAAACAATAACTGTATGCCTGTTGCCAAGTTTAGTCTGAGCTGCCCTCATTTTTGTTTCCATATTAATATCCCCTGTTAAGTTAAATATGACATCCACACTCTCCGTCATCTGCGTGATCTCATCTTCGTGAGCGCAAATATGTACCCCTAATCGTTTAGCATAGCGAAGCCCGGGAGCGTTAATATTACGTTCAAATACTGCGGTGATATTTATTCCTTTTTCTTTAAATCCGTAAAGTTTTTTTGTAAAAGTGCTTCCAACCCTCCCAAGACCGATAATGGCAACATTTATTTCATCTATCATAAGAAATCCTCCATGATCTAAAATACTGTATTATATAACTTGGATTTTATTGCTTCAATCAAAAAGAATCTCTAAAAAAGCTGAGAGAAGGAAAAAGGGTTTTCTCCATGGGTAAATTAAATCCTTATTGATCCCCAATTTCTCAGTAACTTCCGGCACACTTCTTCCTCGCTTTTGAGGCAGCATCACCTCATTTCTCTTAACGTCTGAGTCATACTCCCTTCTACTTTGAATACCCATTTTTTTACCTGCCTCAAAGTGAAAAGTCTTCCCTGGTTTACATTTTTCCAGACCTTTATCTTTTATATCCAATTATTTTGCATTCATTTACTCCACCATACTTGTATTGCGCGACATTTACTCCACATTCAAAGGCCACAGGATTCCCTGCTCTGCAAAATCAAAAATATTTAAAAAGTGAAATATGTCACAAAAAAAAGAAGATATGCCACGACAGCGGAGAGATATTTGTGCTATATATAGCCCTGTTTTGATAAAAAAGTTTGATTCGGCACTAATACACAAACAGCAGATAACCATAAGAACTTATTAAAAATATTAATAGCTGATTATTTTAACTCTTAATGAATGGCGCCTCATATTTGTTGCCATAAATGCTGAGGGAGAGGGGATAAAGGCTTGAAGAAGAAATTGACAAAAGTTGAAATATATTGGGATTGTCCAATATATAGACTTGTTTCCTATGAACTCTCCCCTATGAACTCCCCACCGTGGCTATTTTTCAGAACTAAAAGATCCGTAAAACCACGTGAAAGCAGATATCCTTAATGATGCAATAAGAAACGGCAGAAAGCTTATATTCAATTGAAATCCAATAGATAAGTTTTAATAAGGATACATCCAAATAATCTTTCAGTTCCTGGAAAGTAAAAAAAATCCATTTTTTTAAATCAAGGAGATTTATTATGAAAAAGAAATTAATGTGCATGGTTTTATTTAGTATTTTTTGGAACCCCTTTTTATCACAGGCAGATGCGTCTGTTATAACCCAGCTTACCAATAATACAATTAACGATATTGTTCCACGAATAGGCGATAACGGCCATGCAGTATGGTATGCAAATGACGGTACAGACAATGAGATCTACCTTTATGACGGCGCTACCGTAACCCAGCTTACCAATAATGACGGTTATAATGATTCTTTTCCCCGGATAAATAGCAGTGGCCATGCAGTATGGCTAGGTTCTGAAGGTTCAGGTTCAGACAGTGACATCTACCTTTATGACGGCACATCAGTTATCAAGCTTACCAATAACACTTATCTTGACATTAGTCCCAAGATAAGCGATAACGGCCATGTGGTATGGCATACATTGGCCGGTTCAGACTTTGAGATCTACCTATATGACGGCGCCGATGTAACCCAGCTTACCGATAACACTTATCATGATCAGTATCCCCGGATAAATGGCAGTGGACATATAGTATGGTATGGAAGTGATGGGTCAGACAATGAGATATTTCTTTATGACGGCGTCTCCATAACCCAGCTTACCAATAACGCCTATAATGACTTTGACGCCCAGATAAACAACAACGGCCATGTGGTATGGATTGGAAGTGATGGATCAGATGATGAAGTCTTCCTTTATGATGGCGTCTCCATAACCCAGCTTACCAATAACGCCTATAATGACTCTGAGGCCCGGATAAACAACAATGGCCATGTGGTATGGTATGGAAATGATGGGTCAGACAATGAGATCTACCTTTATGACGGCGCTGCCGTAACCCAGCTTACCGATAACACTTATCATGATCAGTATCCCCATATAAGCGATAACGGCCAAGTCGTATGGTATGGACTGGATGGGTCAGACAATGAGATCTATCTTTATGACGGCGCTGCCGTAACCCAGCTTACCGATAACGCTTACCATGATCAGTATCCCAGTATAAACAATAGCGGCCAAGTCGTATGGAGTGGAAGTGACGGTTCAGATTATGAAATCTACCTTTATGACGGCACATCTTTAAAGCTATCCCCGCCTTCAGGCGATTATATTTTAACCCAAAAGATGGATCTTGCTCTTATTGTTAAAGGCCAGGGTTTTTCAATTACGAATATAGGTGGCACATTAGACGGCGTTGATATATCCGGGACTCTTAGCGCTTGCTCTATTTCCGGAACCCTTACATCAGGTGGCCATACCTTAAGATGTCCTAATGTTTATGGGACTTTTCTGGGAGTTGGCGCCCATACTCTGGATGTTACCCTTGACCTGAGTAATGGAACCACTGTGAGTGACTCCATTCTCTGGAATGTCCTGGAAAACACTGAACCTTAATAAAGTGCTATTCTATCGGTATTTCTGATAGAGCCTTTAGAGGGCGCCCCCCTATCCTGTTATTCGGGGGCGCCTTTTTTTATTATCCTGGAAAGGACAGTTGGATCCGGCATTGTCCGGTTAGGAAATTGCCGTGATTAATTTTAAGGTAAATATTCCATAAAATTGTTATTTCGACTCGGAGATCTCTGAGAGGTACGAGGAGAAATCTTTAAGATCTCTCATCACATTCGAAACAAGGATTTCTCCTTTCACCCCAAGGGCACTTGTCACTTTGTTCGGGCGCCTTCGAAATGACAATTAACCTGGGGGTTGTTCCTCTGTTTCTCTGCTGAAAGTATCACTATAGTGATAGGAGAAATTTCAAAATTAAAAAAGATGAGTACGCCCATATTAGCATGCTGCAAATTGCAGATGGAATTACACCGGCATGAAAGAGATAAAGCTATGGAAAAACCCGCCCTGCCGGATATGTTCCTAATAATATGAAAATAATGCACTGAATTATGCTTCAGCCTTTCTGTTTTTCAACCATTCAATAAAATCATCCGATGGCACAGGCTTGCTCAGATAAATGCCCTGCACAATATCGCAATTCATTTCTTTTAACAAATTGATTACCTCATTGTTTTCAACCCCCTCAGCGATAACCTGGTAATTCAGGTCATGGGCCAGGTCGACAATAGCATGAACGATACTACGGTCATTTTCGTTGGTTTCCATATCGAGGACAAAAGATTTATCGATTTTCAGTTTATCAACGGGAAAACGCTTCAAATAGGCCAGCGAAGAAAATCCTGTTCCAAAGTCATCAATGGAGAGGCTAAAGCCCATTTTATTGATCCTGTTAAGCGCTTCCATCGTATTATCAATATTTTCCATTAATCGGCTTTCCGTCATTTCAAGTTCAATTGATTGAGGAGAAATTTTCGAATCCAGTAAAAGAGATTCAAGTTCTAAGGGGAATTTATAGTCGTAAAAAAGATGAGTACTGATATTTATGGCGATAGAAATATCCAGCTCCATTGCCTTCCATGATTTTAAATCCTCAATAGCCTGCTTTATAACCCACATAGTTAACGGTTTTATAAGGCCTGATTGCTCGGCAATGGTTATAAATTCATCGGGAGGGATAAGATCCATTTTAGGATGCTGCCACCGAACCAGCGCTTCAACACTGTCTACCTTATGATTATTAAGATCCATCTTTGGCTGGTAATGAAGTAAAAGCTGGTTGTTCTCAATGGCTTGCCTTAATTCTCCAAGAAGCGTTAAACGGCGAATGCTGAAGGGGTCTTCCTCTGCGTCATAGATGGTCCAGCCTGATTGGCTCTCTTTAGCTTTATACATGGCAATTTCCGCATGACGAATAAGCGTTTCTGCATCCTTGCCATGCACGGGATACATGGCGATGCCCATGCTCGTTCTTATATGCAGAGAAAAAGCATTAACGGTAATTAACTCATCAAGCAGGGAGGAGATCTTTTTTGCAAAAGCGATGGTATCCTTTTTATTCTCCGTAATTTTCAGGATGGCAAATTCATCTCCTCCCAACCGGGCTATGGTATGGCAGAAATCTTTATATATATTTAACCTTTTCGAAATTTCGATAAGAAGTTCATCACCACAGCCATGGCCGAGCGTATCATTGATCTCTTTAAATCGATCGAGATCAAGAACAAAAAGAACGAGGCTTTTTCTTTTTTTTCTAATTTCCTGAATGCTGTTATTCATGTTCCTGAAAAGAAAGGTACGGTTTGGTAAACCCGTTAGATCATCGTGCAGGGCCTGATAGAGAATAGTATCATTCTGCTCGTTAAGGCGTCTTGCTATCCAGGAAGATAAAATGAGAGCTGCCCAGATGGCAATCCACAAAATAACAATGCCTGTGATAATGAGTCTCGTTGCGATGGCCCCTAACGCATGGCTTGCTTCTTCAGGCAGGCGTCTGGCCAGAGTAAGTTTATAAGCGGTTCCCTTAACATCCATTGATGCAAAAGAAATATGATAGTCCTTGTCGTCGATATGACTGGTTTGATAGGGACTATCATTGTCCGTAGCGGTTTTTAGATGATTTTTTACGAGTTCTAAAAGACGAGAATCGTCACAATGATGGTAGGCTAATCCGCTTGAATCGCTAATGATGATGAATTTTGTCGGTGAGCTTAAGGGGGCATAGCTTTTTTCGATCCCCTCTGGGTCAAATTGAACATTTTGAAGCTGAGGGGCCAGAAGGGCAGCGGTATCCTTCATGAGAGCCAGTGTTATTTCTCCTTCTCTTGTTTTGTCGATATCCTGCGCTATCCGGTAGGATAGCAGACCACAGAGGGCGAGAACCGTAATGGAAATTAAAATAAAGGAGACGAGAAGTTTGGACCGGAGTGACATCCCTTGATATTTACTCTTTAGGAACCGTACTCAGGCCGGCTAAAAGATAAAAAGGACAGAAACGAAAAAAAGCAGATCCTATGTTAACAGCGCCAAAGATTCCGATCATTACGGCATAGAGCCGATCCCCTATGATGCTCTGATTAACGAAGCCCAAATAGATGAAAAGTAAACCGACAGTCAGCCGAAGGATCTGATCTACCCGTCCCATATTTTTTTTGAGTAAAATCATGATGATCTCCACTTTTGAAAGGTCAGTAAAAAACTTTCTGTATGATTAAGAAAATTCCTGTTTATAATTAAACTATAATAGCTTTTGCTTTACTTTCTGTAAAGGTTTTGTTTGCGTATATTCATTGTATTGAATATATGAATTTCTCTCTTGCTATTAAGATGAAATACTAAGCTGAATGGATTCTAATTACTTAGACATTAAAGCGGAAATGTATGACATCTCCATCTTTTACGACATATTCCTTTCCTTCTATCCGTAAAAGCCCTTTTTCCCTGGCGCCCTGCTCTCCCTTTGATGAGATAAAATCATCAAAGCCTGTTACTTCGGCTTTAATAAAACCTCTTTCAAAGTCTGTGTGAATGACACCGGCGGCCTGGGGTGCCTTTGCTCCTCTGTGAATAGTCCAGGCCCTCACTTCCTTTACTCCTGCCGTAAAATAGGTGTCGAGAGAAAGAAGCTTGTAACCGGCCTGTATCATTCTGTCGAGGCCTGACTGACTTAAGCCGAGGTCATTCAAAAATTCCTCTTTTTCGTCAGGCTCAAGTTCGGATATCTCCGCTTCAATGCTTCCACACATAACGACCACTTCTGACCCTTCCTTTTCAGCGATACTTTTTACGAGATCGACATATTTGTTACCTGCAGGCAGATCGTCTTCTCCAACATTGGCACAATAAAGAACCGGTTTTGATGTTAGAAGAAAGAGGTCTTTAATAGCTTCCCATTCCTCAGCTTCGAGGCCGATAGTCCTTACGGGGTGACCGTCATTGAGGTGATTACTCACCTTTTCCAGGATCGACTGGGTTTTCTGTGCATCCTTATCTCCCGATTTGGCGAGCTTTCTTGTTTTTTCGAGCCTCTTATCGACACTCTCCATATCGGCAAAGATAAGTTCTGTATTAATAATTTCTATGTCCCTTTCCGGATCGACGGAACCGGCTACATGAGTAACGTTTTCATCTTCAAAACAGCGGACGATATGAGCGATGGCGTCAACCTGTCTGATATGACCTAAAAACTTATTGCCCAGCCCTTCTCCCTGACTTGCTCCCTTTACAAGGCCGGCAATATCGACAAACTCCATGGAGGTTGGCACGACTCTCTCGGGCTTAACGATGCCCGATAAGTCATCGAGCCTTGTGTCGGGTACCTGAACGATGCCGACATTGGGTTCTATAGTGCAGAAAGGAAAGTTTTCCGCATGTGCTCCAGCTGCTGTAATGGCGTTAAATATAGTAGATTTTCCGACGTTTGGCAGTCCTACAATGCCGCAATTAAATCCCATGATTTCTCCTGATAAAAATTTTGTCTCATTATAGTCCTAATTAATGGGGTACTTCAAGAAGGATATGCTTTTGTTAAGCTTTACCTTGACAAATTGCTATGCCCATATAGAATAGGCTCTAACGTTAATGGAGGCAATGTATAAGGATTCTCATGGCCAGATCCTGCGGAATAGTATTTGATAAAAGATACCTGCTTCATGATACGGGCGCTCATGTTGAAGTCGCAGACCGGCTCCGGTCCATTGGAGATATGCTTGACGAAACCGGTATATTGGGCCGCACCACGCTTATAGAGCCGAGATGCGCAACGGAGGAGGAGATTCTCCTGAATCATAGTTCTTCCTACCTTGAACGATTAAAAAAGATGGGGCCTGGTTACCTCGATGCCGATACGGTCGTATCGGAAAAATCTTACGAGACGGCGCTCCTTGCCGCCGGTGGATGTCTTAATATGGTCGATGCTATTATGAAGAAAGAAATTGATAATGGCTTTGCCTTTGTGAGACCTCCGGGCCATCATGCCGAACGGGAGAGGGGCATGGGCTTTTGTCTTTTTAATAATGTCGCTATTGCAGCCAGATATCTTATTAATGAGTACAAACTCCAAAGAATTGTCATTTTAGACTGGGATGTTCATCATGGCAATGGAACACAGCATTCATTTTATGGAGAAAGAGAGGCGCTTTATCTCTCTATACACCAGAGTCCCTGCTATCCCGGCACCGGCTCGGTTTTTGAAACAGGAGAAGGGGATGGAGAAGGTTATACTATAAACCTGCCCATTCCTGCGGGGGCCGGTGACAGGGCTTATCTTAAAAGCTTTGAAGAGCTTTTTATTCCCGGGATTAAAGCGTATGCGCCGGAAATTATCCTGGTTTCAGCCGGTTTTGATTCACATTGCTGCGATCCTCTTGGCGGTATGGAGGTTTCTGCAGCCGGTTTTGCTGAAATGGCACGCATGCTGGTCCATACAGCCGAGAACCAGTGTGATGGTAAAATAGGGTTTTTTCTGGAAGGTGGTTATTCTTTGGATGGCCTTGCAGAGTCGGTGAAAGAAGTGCTTTTGGTTGCCCTCGGGGAAGAAGAGATTAAGAAGAAATTGACCGATGGAATTAATATCGACCCTGTTATTGAAAAGGCAAAGTCGATTCATCATCTCGCATGATGGAACTTTTCTTGAATTCTATTGACAAAATATGATTAACAGCAAGTATGAACAAATGTAAAGGAGTTTCAATGAAATATTTAGGGAAATATTTAGGGAAATATTCAAGGTATTCTTTTTTTACCCTTATCTTTCTGTTTTCTTTATCATCACCGGCTATTTCTTCTATTCTCGAGGACATCAAAATAGATTACCTCGATAATGGATTAAAGGTTGTTACCATTGAAGATCACAAGGATCCTGTCATAACGTTCCAGGTTTGGTACCGCGTGGGTGGTATGAATGAGATCACAGGAAAAACAGGCCTCGCCCACCTGACGGAACATATGATGTTCAAAGGAACAAAGAAGTATGAAAAGGGGGAGGTTTCCCGTACCGTGGCAAGACATGGTGGAAATGAAAACGCCTTTACCAGCCAGGAATATACAGCCTATTTCCAGAACTTTGCAAAGGAAAAACTTCACATATCGCTTGAACTGGAGTCCGACAGGATGGTTAATCTCGTTGTGGATCCCAGGGAGTTTCTTCTTGAAAGAGACGTTGTTATGGAAGAGCGGCGGCAAAGAACGGATGATGATCCTACTTCGTCAGTTGTTGAAGAGATGTACGCCTCGGCATTCAAGGTTCATCCTTACAGAAATCCCGTTATTGGCTGGATGAATGATCTTGAAAACCTGCAACTCGAAGACCTCCTTGACTGGTACAGGACCTATTATGTTCCCAATAATGCGACCGTTATTGTTGCCGGTGATATTACGAGAGCAGAGGTGCTCCCTGAGATCAAAAAGTATTTTGGGTCCATACCGAAGGGGGATGAACCCCCACCGGTAACAATTGTGGAACCGGAGCAAAGGGGTGAGCGAAGGGTGTGGGTTAAGAAAGAGGCTCAGCTCCCTTTCATATTTGCAGGCTACAAAACGCCTAACATCGGTCATCCTGATGAGTTTGCCCTGGAAGTGATTGCAAATATCCTTTCCTCCGGCAAAAGTTCGAGACTTTATAAATCGCTTGTCTATGACAAGCAGACGGCGCTTTATGCCGGAGGCAGCTATGACGGGCTTTCGAAGGCGCCGGGTTTGTTTTACTTTTATGCTGCTGCTAAGCCGGGTGTGAAGACGGATGATGTTGAAAATGGAATTTATGACGTTCTTGAAAAACTGAAAAAAGAGGGTGTTACCGATCTGGAAATAGAGAAAGCAAAAAACCAGATTGAGGCCCATTTTGTTATGAGCCAGGATTCTATTTTTTACCAGGCTATGACTATTGGCCGTATTGAGTCTGCCGGTATCGACTATTCTTATCTTGATGCCTATCTTGATAATGTAAGAAAAGTGACGAAAGAGGATGTAATGAGAGTTGCCAATCAATACTTTATTCAGGGTAAGAGAACCGTTGGAATACTGATTCCTTTAAAGAAAGGGGAACATAATGAAAAGCACTAGAGGGCTCAACTTTTATAGGCTAACCGCTTTGATGGCGGTGTTTCTTCTGTTTTCAGCAGGCTGTGCCGGGCAAATAATAAAAAGCGGTCCTGAAACGACAAAAAAGGGCCTCGTCAAAGAAGAGACTTCATTAAGAAAACCGGAAAGATTTATTACGGACAACGGCATTACGGTCCTCTTTCTCGAACGTAGTTCTCTCCCCTTTATTACGGTCAATGTTACTATCCGGGCAGGATCTGTTTTCGAACCTCCTGAACTTGCCGGCCTTGCCGGTTTTACGGCAGACTTGCTTACTGAGGGTACGGCTGCCAGAAGTTCCGGTCGAATTTCCGAGGAAATCGATTTTATTGGCGGCTCTCTCTCCTCTTCCGGTGGCATTGATTTTTCTTCAGCTTCCCTCAAGGTTCTCTCCAAAGACAGGGAAAAGGGTTTTGAACTGCTTTCGGACATTCTCTTGAACCCTTCCTTTCCTGAAGAAGAGATAGAAAGGGAAAGGAGCCAGGTAAAAGCGTCCATTATTTCCAAAGCAGATGATCCCTCTACTGTGGCTGCCGAAGAATTCAATGAGCTTCTATTTGGTGATCATCCCTATTCAAGACCGGCCGAAGGCTATCTTGACAGCATCGAAAAAATCAGCAGAGACCACATTGTTGATTTTCATAAAAGATATTTCCTTCCCAATAACAGCATTATCGCTGTTGTCGGTGATATGAAGAAAAGGGAGCTTGTCAGACTTCTTGATAAATACTTTGGCCCATGGAAGCGAGGAAACGCTGTGGCGGCAAATTATGCTCATGTTAAACCGCTTGTAAAAAAGGTTGTAAAGGTAATCGATAAGGACCTTACCCAGGCCAATGTCCAGCTTGGACATATTGGTATGAAGAGGGACAATCCTGATTTTTATGCTGCCTATGTAATGAATTACATTCTTGGCGGCGGCGGCTTTGTATCACGCCTCATGACAGAGATCAGGGATAATCAGGGGCTTGTTTATTCCGTATATAGCTATTTTAATCCTCTCAAAGATCCGGGGCCGTTTAAAGTGGGACTTCAGACGAAAAATGAGTCGGCAAAGGAGGCCATCGAGGAATCCTTAAGACAGATAAAGGCAATGATTGAAAAGGGAGTTACCGGGGAGGAGTTGAGAAATGCCAAGGACTACCTTGTGGGCAGTTTTCCTTTAAAATTTACGACCAATTCGAAGATTGCCGGTTATTTGACTTACATGGAGGTCTATAAGCTCGGTCTCGATTATCTTGACAAGTTTCCAAAAATAATAGAATCATTAACTATCGAAGATATTAACAGAGCTGCCGGAAAGTATCTTGATCCTGAAAATTATCTTCTTGTTGTCGTCGGCAATGAAAAAAAGATGGGAGAGCTTGATATTTAAAATACCTTAATTCTTGATCAAAATGCTGAGTTCAGATGAAAGACGTTATAAAAATTATAATAGCTATTGTCGTTACTTCACTCCTATGGCTTGTGGCCATGCAGGATGCAAATTACAATAACCTCAGAAGGAATGAAAAAGAGGTATGGATTCCCACACTGGTTATCATTAATGATTTGAAGATTACTTCAAATAGGGGGGAAAGGGAAATTTTAGATCAAAAACTCAAATTATTTGAAAAAAATTGGCGATCTTATTCTCAGGGTGGAGATAAGCCTCTTGTCTTTTATGAAGAGATTATAAAAATCGGCAAGGATTTAGAAAAGAAAAAACCCTGATTTGATACCGGGATTTTTCTATTCATATTCCCGGCCGCTTACCTTATCCCGGTTCTTCAAATGACAGAAGTCAAAGCCAATGACCTGGCAGATGGTGAAGCAGTAGAAGACCTGCTTCAAGGAAAGTTAAAGATAATCCAGAATGAGAAAGGATTTCGCTTTTCCATTGATGCCATTCTTATTGCCCATTTTGCAAGGATAAAAAAGAAAGATAATATTGCCGACCTCGGCACCGGTTCCGGAGTGATACCGCTCATTCTCTCCTATAGATACCCTCTTCATTCCATTACCGGCATAGAGGTTGACGAGGCTGCAGTTTCTATGGCAAAGCGCAGCGTTGATCTCAACAATTTATCTGAAAAAGTTAACATTCTTGCCGGGGACATAAGAGAAATCAGGACAATTTCAGCGCCTGAGGCTTATTCTTTTGTTATTGCCAATCCGCCCTATGGCAAGGTGGGCAGCGGCAGGTTAAGTGAAGGCCTGTCCAGGGCCTCGGCAAGGCATGAAGTGACAGGGGGGCTCAAGGATTTTATTAAAGCCGGCGCCTATTTGCTCAAATACCGGGGGGTCATGAGTATTATTTATCCTGCTAAAAGGCTTGCCGACCTTATGTATGAAATGAGACGTTGCGGCATAGAGCCGAAAAGGCTGAGAACGGTTCATTCCAGAAAAGGTGATGCTGCAAAACTGGTTATGGTTGAAGGCGTTAAAGGCGGGGGAGTAGAAATGGAGATAGAGGCTCCCCTTTATATCTATGAAAATGAAGATCGTTATACGGAAGAGGTTAAGGCCATGTATTTATAGGCGCCTGCAGACTTTTTAGCGGCAGATTCGGTCCAGGTCCGGCCGGCGCCTGATTTCCTTACCCTATTTCTTGCCTTCATTTTGCAGCATTTGAACCAGCTTTTTTCGTTTCGCTTCCTTAGCCATTGCCCTTTTTATGCTTTTTTTGATTTCCCCATTGCCTATATTTGATGTGGCTTCTTCAATTCTCTTACGCTCTTTCTCTGAAAGGCTGATTTTTTTCAGCTCTGCTTCAATATGAGGCGCTTCAGCTTTTTGTGCCTTTAAGGCGCCTATTTTAAAGTAAATATTTTCGACGCTGTTTTTGCCCAGTCTCTCATTGAGTCTGTTTTTTATTTCCTCTTTTAGAAACTGAAGCTGCTGCAACCAGCCATGGTCCGATACGGTGACTTTGAGCACACCCCTGGTAAATGCCTCCGGTTCCGCATGAGCAGCTATTTTATCTCCTACACAGCTATGCCAGTATTCAAAAACCTTGCAATCTTCTATCCTCTTTTTATACTTCTTTTTGCCAAGAAATGTTTCCAGAATAGATGACAGTTCGGTGGGAAAAGACTTTTTTCTGCGAGAACTCATTACTTACCATGCCGGAAGGCTTAATGTGTTAAATTAACCGAACAGAACTGCTCCCCTATGAGCGTAAAAAAAGAGCATCTTTTCAATTTTCCCTGAAAGGCATATTTAGCAATAATTAAAATAATGAAGCCGGGGATTATCATTCCGATTCGTCTCTTTTTCTTTTAGAGGCCTTTAATTCTAGGGTAAAGTCCGGGAGTTGGTCAAGGGATAACTCATTAGCGCCTTATTGTTTAATAAGATCTGCAGATTATCCGGGTCTCATATCCTTCTGCCATGAAAAATTGAATAGTAGCGAACATCTGCAGGCGCATGTGAGATCATTCCTGAAATGATTATAAGAAATATAATCATTGTTATTTCATGGCCGGGCAGGGCAAAGAGAAAGGACAGGATTACTAATTTAAGATATATAGCCATTCCTCTTAACTGGATCAGCCATACACCGTTTGACCATAGCTCGATAGCGACAAAAAGGAAGCCCGTCACATATATAAGTATTACAAAAGGATAGTAGTGATAATTTGGCGGTGTAGAAAAAAAGATGCCCGCCATTCCGGCCATACCGGCCAGATGCAGTGTTCGAAGGCTGATTTTTAGCCATCTCATTAAGGGGAAAGACCTGCTTTTTGCAGGGAAAATAAGAGAATATAGAGTCATAGTAATGAATTTATATAAGGCGGAATATTTCTTCCATTACCTCCCTCGTTGCCCTGCTTACTTTCAGACTAAGTTCCATTCCATATTCCATATTTTCCGGTTCGATGCCGATAAGAACTATTTGCGGGAGTTCTCCCAGTTGCTTTGCCAGCATGAGTACCTCCGGAAGGTCTATCTGGTGACCTGATAGTTTTAGTTCAGGGCGCCTTATTATGTCATCAAAACTGAGGCGATAAACCGTTCCCGGCCTTGCTCCTCCCCTTACGGCATCGATGAGTATAACTTTTTCATAATCTTTCATGCAATCAATAAGCGTGTATCCTGCCGTGCCGCCATCGAGAAGACTGATATTTTGCGGAAGATGGACGCGCTTTTCAAGGGACTCAATAATTTTTACACCAACACCTTCATCGCCCAGAAGGGTATTTCCCAGCCCTGCAATGAGTATTTTTTTTTGATCCGTCCTGAAAGAAGTTGTTGAATTAGAAGTCATAAAGTTAATTTTTAGGCGCTTGATAATATGAAATATTATCATTGCCCTTATGTTATAAGACAAAAGAAAAAGGTTTGATTATTTGCTCAACCCCTGCTCGCTAAAGTGTAACAGGAAAAAGAATAATTTCAAACCAGCTTTACCTCTCTTACCTGGCATATGATAGAAATGACATTGCAGCCCCGGATTGAGGGCACGGTATAAACGTGGAAATCACTTCAAATTAAATGTTAATTGTGTTATATTTATTGCGAAATATAACTTCTGGAATTAGAATCGTGTTATCATTTTGCATCTTTTTTTTCCATTTTGTCTTATGAATTCGTAGATAGTTTTGCTGATTTTAATCAAGTTGATGTGATCGTTTCCAGGTTGTAAAGGCGCTGCTTTTCACCGTTTCCACTGTTTATTGAAAAAAATAAAACAGGATCGAATGAACATAAAAAACTACTTTTATTTTACCGCATATATCCCTTTTTTTATAATTACGAAGATTTTTAATGTTCTGCCGCTGCCTGCCGCCCGCCTGCTGGGAAGATTTATCGGCTGTTCCTTCTTTTGTGTGAGCCATAAATACAGAACCATGGCGGTCAATAATATCCTGAAAGCATTGTCGCTTAAAAAGATTGATGCCCTCAAAATGGCCCACTCCACCTTTGAGAACTTTGGCGTAAGTTTTGTTGAAATGGTTAAATTCCAGGGTATTTCCAGGGAAAAGGTTTCAAAGTATGTTGAGATTGAAGGGTACCACAACTATTTAAAGGCGGCTCAATCTGAAAAGGGCGCTTTTCTCATGAGCGCCCATATAGGAAACTGGGAAATGCTGGCTGCTGTTCACAGCATGCTTTCAGGTTCCATTTCCGTTATTTATAAAAAAACAAAAAATCCCTTTGTAGAAAAATATATAAGTAAAATGCGCAATAAAAATAATATTGTAAGTATTTACAGGCGGAATTCAGCCCGCAAAATTGTCAGCGCTTTAAAAAAAGGTGATACAGTAGGGATCTTGCCTGACCTTAGAACAAACAAAGGACTCAGGATCGAGGCTGATTTTTTTGGTATGCCTGCTTTGACCAATTATGGCATTGCGCTTCTGGCTATCAGAACAGGGGCGCCTATTGTCCCCGGTTTTGCCGTAAGAACAAAAGAGGGGCGTCTCAAGTGTATCTACGGTGAACCCATTTACCTGGAGAAAACGGGAAACGACCCGTCATCCTTGAAAAAAGCGGTTTCCAGGATCAACCTCGTTCTTGAAGATATCATAAAAAAATATCCTGATCAGTGGTACTGGATGCATGACAGGTGGAAGCCTGCTGCAGTACAGGAAAAAGATCATGACTCATCTCTCAGAAAAAAAGCAGCCTGATTATCCTCTCAACGCAATTTCTCTTTTTCATTGTAAAACGGTTTAAATCAGATCTTTTGGTTTCTTATCCTTGAACCTCTCGTCGAAACGGCACATCAAAATAATAGAAGGCAAATATAAATGATGTGAGGTATTAACATGGAAACGAGAACATTAATCATAGAAAAGGAAAACGGGTGGGGCATATTCGATGCCTTAAAGGGAGATACTCTCATGGAAGGTCTCTCTGATATGGAAGAAACTCTGAAACTCTGCCGTAAACGACATTATGAGATGCCGTACCGGGTTAAAAACGGTCAGTTTTTAAAAGATCTTGATGGAGAATTTCTTTATCTTACGGAAGGTGGAAAGAGTGGAAACCTGGAGCTTGAATATGCCGATGGAACGCCCTGCCTGGACTTTGAGGCCTGCCCTCATTGCAAGAGCCCCGCTTTTGGAAGATACAGGGACGGACATAACTGTTACTATTGTCCCGCCTGTGAGAAAGATGTGGATTGTGTTCCTCCCGAGGAATGGATAGGGGCAGCAGACTAGCCTGTCAAAATTCCTTTGAAAGGGAAATGGATTTCCCTTCAGAATTTTTAAAAAGTCCTAAAAAGGTCTGAAAAAATGGAAGTAATACCTTTTGGGCAGAGGTTTATTCTCATCATTATTTTCAGGGACTTGGAATAGCATCTGCTTTTTATCAATCTTCACTTGCCCTTAATCTCTCCTTGCAAGACGACCCGTAATTCAAGTAAAATCACTACCCTTATGTCATCCAGAATCAGCCATGAGATCCACCGATTAAATCCCCGCCAGAAAGAGGCCGTTCTCCACAGGGAAGGTCCCCTTTTAGTCCTTGCAGGCGCCGGCAGTGGTAAAACCCGCGTCATTACCATGCGTGTCGCCCATCTCATTGATAAGGGCGTTTCTCCTGAAGAGGTTCTTGCCGTGACTTTTACAAACAAGGCGGCACGGGAGATGAAAGAGAGAGTCCGCTCCATGTTAAAGGGGAGCTCCGCTTCCCTGCCGCTTATATCGACCTTTCACTCTTTGTGTATGAGAATACTGAGAAAAGAGATAGAGCACATCGGTTACAGGAAGGATTTTACCATTTATGATACTTCCGATCAGCTTTCCCTCGTTCGCAACCTTATGTCTGATGTAAAGGTTCTCGATAAAAGTGTTAAAGTCGAATCAATCATGGAAAGAATAAGTTGGGCAAAGAATGGAATGAAACCCGCCCATGATATGGAATCATCGGAAACGGATGATGTGGGCGCTCTTTCAAAATCACTTTACAGCAGATACCAGGAGGCAATGAAGGCATTTAACGCCGTAGATTTCGATGACCTCCTTTTGCTTACCTTGAAACTTTTCAGGGAACATACAGAGGTTCTTGAGCGGTATGTCCATCGATTCCGTTACATTATGGTTGATGAGTACCAGGATACAAACAGTATTCAGTATCAGTTCATCAGGATGCTGGCGGGAGAACGTATGAATCTCTGTGTCGTCGGTGATGATGACCAGTCTATCTATGGCTGGCGGGGGGCTGATATCGGCAATATTCTCGGTTTTGAAAAAGACTTTAAGGGCGCCAAAGTGGTGCGTCTTGAACAGAACTACCGGTCTTTCGGATATATTCTCAGGGCGGCTAACGGTGTTATCAAAAATAATACAAAAAGAATGGGCAAATCCTTATGGACCGAAAGAGGGCTGGGACCCAGGATTAAACTTTCCTCTGCCGATAATGCAGAAAGTGAGGCCCGGAGCGCAGCAGAAAGAATCTCTCTTATAAAATATGACAAGAAGCGAAAGTATGAAGATTTTGCCATTATTTACAGGGCTAATCTCCTGTCGCGCCCTTTTGAAGAGGCCTTGAGAAAAGAAAGGATTCCCTACACTGTTATTGGCGGCACCAGCTATTTTGAGCGGAAGGAGATAAAAGACCTTGCCGCCTATCTGAAGGTAATTGCCAATCCTGCCGATGATTTGAGCCTTCTCAAAATTGCCAATATTCCCAAAAGAGGGCTGGGAGCAACAACACTGGAGAAGTTTGCAAACCATGCAAGAGAAAAGGGTATTACACTTTTTGATTCTTTCAGAAGGGCAGGAGAATTAACGACGATTAATGAAAAACAGGCAGGAACAGTCACAGCATTTGCGGCCCTTCTTGAAAAGTTCATGGTACCCTTTGCATGCAAAGGGAAAATGACAGGTGCCATGAAGGAGCTTGTGAGGGATATCGGATACAAGGATTATCTTTATGAACTTTACAAAACCGTCGATGTGGCCGTCAGAAAGATAGAGAACGTAGAAAGCTTTATTGCAAGCATGTCCCAGTACGAGCAGGATGACATGGAATCGACTCTCCAGGGTTTTCTTGAAATAATGGCTCTTACCGATATGGAGGAATCGAAGGAAGAGGAATCCTTCGGCGTGACGCTCATCTCTCTTCATTCGTCTAAAGGGCTTGAATTTCCCGTCGTCTTTCTTGTGGGCATGGAGGAAGGGATTCTTCCTCACAAGAAATCCCTTTTTACCGAAGGGGGGCTTGATGAGGAGAGAAGGCTCTGCTATGTAGGGATTACGAGAGCCATGGAGGAACTCTATATCAGTCATAGCAATCACAGAAGCAAATACGGGAAAGATGAACCCTCCTCACCTTCCCGGTTTATCGATGAAATTCCTGATGAAGTTGTTCAACGGGAAGGTGGTGACAGCATTGCCGATGCCGATGAAAGCGACAAGAAGGCAAAGGCTTTTTTTGCCAATATTCATGCCATGCTGGAGGATTAGCGCTCCCTTCACGGAGAATCTCCATGTTTTTCATTTCGACGGAAGGAATAACCTTTTTATGAAAGTATTATGGTTTGAAATGATGCGATTTAGCCCGGAAGCACGATTTTATCCTTGACAGAAGAGGTTAGGTTAGGTTAAATAGCCGATTATTTGTCTGTTCAGTACTGTAAAACCATCAGCGAAATTTCTTACCAAATTGTAATAGGGGAAATTCTCCCCGCTCAAGTATGGATAATCAAATAGAGGAGGGCTTAATGAGAGACAAAAGCAGTTCGAGACGAAACTTTCTGAAAAAAGCAGCCATGGGCAGTGTCGCCGTTGCTGCAACAGCGGGTATTGCCAAAAAGGTAGTTGACATCGCTGTAGAGAAGGGAAGAAAAGGTTCCGATGCCGAATATCTCAGCCAGGGAGACAGGATTTTTCATGGCAGGGAGTATGTCGAAATGAGTGAGGTGGAAAAGAACCGGCAGGTCAGGATGTTTGTAGATAACTACAGATATGATAAGGTCTGATATTAAAGATTTTAGTATCTAAACATTTCCAGGGAGATGTCTATGTCAAATAAACAAAACATTGAAAAAGGGAAGTCTCGCAGAGAGTTCCTGAAGGATGCCGGCGTTGCAGGCGCCGGCGCATTTGCAGGTGCCGCTGCGCTCCTGACGGGTTCTGATGATGCTGAAGCCAGGACGACATGGGCCGAGCACTTTCAGAAAAACTACAGGCTCATGACTGATGCCGAAAAGCAGGAAGCGAAAGAGAGACTGGAGACACGTTATTCTGAAGAGTATGACAAAAAGGTTGAAGTTGGTATTGAGCCGTCCATGCCGGGTGTGCTTTTCGGATATGCTCTCAATATCCAGAAGTGTATCGGTTGCAGGCGTTGTGTTCATGCCTGTGTAAAGGAGAACAACCAGTCCCGTCATGATCCGGAAGGTAACGCTACTGAAATTCAGTGGATCAGGGTTATCCGTATGGAGAAAGGGAACTTTGCTTTTAAGAAAGAAAATATGGATGAGGGCTATCCCCATAGCAAAGGTGAAGAGTATGGCGTTCAGGTTGGAGGAAACGCGTACAGCCCCGTCGGCACCATTCTTGAGGGGCAGCATTACTACGAGCCGCAGCGAGTTCCCGAAAAGGATGCTTTCTACTTTCCTATCCAATGCCATCAGTGTGAAAAGCCGCCCTGCGTTAAGGTTTGTCCCGTAAGAACGACTTACAGAGACCCCGATGGTGTTGTCGTTATCGATTACAACTGGTGTATCGGATGCAGAATGTGTATGGGCGCCTGCCCTTACTGGGCGAGGAGATTTAACTGGGGCAAACCCAACCTTCCGAAAGAAGAAATGAATCCCAGAACTCACTACATGGGTAACAGGCCGAGAATGAAAGGTGTTGTTGAAAAATGTCACTTCTGCCTCCAGAGATCGAGGAAGGGCAGATATACGGCCTGTATCGAGGTCTGTCCTGTGGGCGCCAGAAAGTTCGGTAATCTTCTCGACGAGAATTCAGAGGTGAGGAAGATTCTCGACAGGAAGAGAGTTTTCAGACTCAAAGCTGAACTCAACACCTTTCCTAAATTCTTTTACTTTGTTGATTAAGGGGTATCGATATGAAACAGATAAGATTTGGAATTGATTTTCTGACATATGCCCTCAAAGGGGGCGGCAAGTTTTACGTATGGCTGCTCTTTTTAAGCTTTTTTATAATGCTCTGGGCTTTTGGCAACATTACGCAGATTGTACAGGGTATGATAGTAACCAATCTGAACGACCAGGTAAGCTGGGGGCTTTACATGTCCAACTTTGTTTTCCTTGTTGGTGTGGCGGCGGCGGCAGTAACCATCGTTTTTCCTGCCTATGTCTATAACTACAAGCCCTTAAAGGATGTTGTCATTATCGGGGAAATGCTGGCCATTTCAGCCGTTGTTATGTGTATTCTTTTCGTTCTCAGCCACATGGGACGCCCTGACAGGCTCTGGCATATTCTTCCGGGCCTGGGAATATATAACTGGCCCAACTCCATGCTGACCTGGGATGTTGCCGTATTGAACGGCTATCTGGCGCTGAACCTGATATGTGGTTTCTACTACATGTACAAAAAATATACGGGCGAACCCATGAACAAAACTTTCTACATGACTTTTGTTTATATTTCAATCGTCTGGGCTTTCAGCATTCACACGGTAACGGCATTTCTTCTCAACACCATGCCTACAAGGCCTATGTGGTTCCATTCCATTGTGCCCATTAAATTTATTGTGACGGCTTTTTCGGCGGGACCGGCATTCATCATTCTTTCTTTCTTTATAATCAGGAAACATACAAAGCTTGAAATTAAAGATGAAGCGATTAACATGATTTCTACGATAGTTACTTTCTGCCTCGGTATTTCACTTTTCCTGACACTTTCCGAGGTTGTAACGGAACTTTACCCGAGCACGGAACATTCATTTTCGCTCAAATATCTCATGTTTGGAAAACATGGGCTTTCGAAGCTCGTGGGCTGGTTCTGGGTATCACTGGCAATGAACATTCTTGCCTTTATCCTGCTTATTAATCCAACGACAAGGAAAAATTACAATATTCTTCCTTTTGCCTGTGTTCTTCTTTTTGCAGGTATCTGGATCGAAAAGGGGATGGCCTTTGTTCTTCCCGGTATGATTCCGAGCCCCATCGGCGAGTTTGTTGAATATTCACCCTCATGGATTGAGATCGGTAATTCTCTCGGTGCATGGGGAGTTGGATTGACTGTCTTTACCATCCTGGCCAAGGGGGCAATAGGTGTTCAGCTTGGTGAAGTCAAATATCCTTCGGGCAATTAGACCTTTTTCATGAGAGGAGTGGATATGAAAAATTATAAGATTTCAAAAATTTTGTTCTCCTTACTGATTGCGTCATTCGTGCTTTCCGGTATAGCACATGCCGCAGATCCGGAAGTATGCTTCGAGAGCAGGGGAATGAAAAATGAAGATGGTGAAGTTGTAGGTTACACCATAAGAGAGAAAAGAGATATAGAGCCCGGCTGGCCTAACATTAAATGTTCAACAAGAACAGGCGGTGTTCTTTGGTGGGGTGATCCTTTTGACGAGACGGAACCCATGGGTGAGCTTCCCATTGAAGCGGACTACACTTATGAAGAGGCGGTTGTAAAACCGAGGGAGGCGCATCTTATGGAGGTGATAGGATTATTCCCCTGTGCCGACATGTGTCATGGCGATCCGGAAATTGTGGCTGTGCCCAAGGATACGACGCCAAGGGAACTCGTTGCCATGCATACGGAAAAGGCTGAAAAGCCGACAGACCTGAAGCATGGAAGGGGAGCCATCTGGTGTCTCGATTGCCACAGCAGAACCAACAGGAATAAGCTCATTGATCATCGTGGAAATGAAATCAGCTTTAACCAGCCCATGAAACTCTGCGGAAAATGCCACGGCCAGATCTATCGTGACTGGAGAGATGGTATCCACGGCAAGAGGATCGGTATGTGGACTCCCGGCGGCAAGAAAAGATGGTGGGTTTGCACCGAATGTCATGACCCGCACAATGTCCAGCAGGCGCCTGTCAACAGGGGCTTTGCTCAGCTTCAGCCGGAGCCGGCGCCTGAATTGCCGAAGGGCATGCTAAACACAGACCATGAGCAGGAGCATGGTCATGGAGGTGGCCATGCCGCTACGGAAACAGGACATTCGGCAGGCGCTCATTAGGATTATTAAATTAACATAGATAAAAAAAGAGGAGCTCAAAAGGCTCCTCTTTTTTTATTTCTACTTTATTATCTATTCTTTAGCACCTTTTTAATTTCCTCAAATGCTTCACGGGGGTCATAAATATCATCCCTTATATTGACGCCCTTTCTTTTTAGCCTCACCAGGACCTCTGTTACATAAGGGAGCATGGCGAGTGTCTCCTCCTTTTCAGAAAGCCTGGAGAGTATTTTCCGGGCCGGCCCATCATCCCTTATCAATCCCTTATCGATAAAGATTATTCTCTTGGCCATATGGAGGAGATCTTCTATATCATGGGAAATAATAATGACGGTTTTACCCTGATCAGAAAGATTTTTTATTTCATTAAGGAGCCTGGTTTTTCCCACCGGATCAAGCCCTGAAGTAGGTTCATCCAATATGAGAACAGAAGGCTCCATGGCGAGAACCGAGGCAATGGCCACACGTCTTCGCTCACCATCGCTGAGTTCACTTTGTCTCTCCTTTCTGATGAAGTCAGGGTCCAGACCGGCGCCCTTACATGCCTTTTCGTATCGGTCTTCAACCGCTGACGAAGAAAGCTCCATAATTTCTCTTAATGGGTAGGTTATATCATTAAAAACCGTATCACAGAAGAGCTGATGTTCAGGAAACTGGAAAAGAAGCCCTGTTTTGCCCGGCCCCGGTCCCGGTGTGATAATATTCCCCGAAGTCGGCTCGATAAGACCTGCCATTATCATGGCGAGCGTTGTTTTACCCGATCCCGGCGAACCCATTATGCCAAGTGTCTCACCATTGCTTATGGCAAGGGTTACCCTGCTTAGAACCTTCTTTTCTATAGGTGTGCCTGCATTGTATATGTGGCTGACCTCTTTTAAAGATATCATCTCCTGTCAGGAGGCCTCCCTCTTCCACAAAATGTCATTGATTTCAGTGAGGAGCTCGCTAAAGCCCAACCTTTCATGAGCAGAAACAGGTATACCTTTAATCTGCATTAACGATGCTGCCAGCGCTTCCGCCGGAAGGGCATCGATCTTGTTAAGGACAATGCATCGTGGTATATTAGCTGCGCCCACTTCATGCAATATATTCTCTACGGAACGGATATGGTCCTCCATCTCTGCATCAGCAATATCGACAACATGAAGAAGAAGCGCCGAATCCAAAAGTTCGTCCAGTGTTGACTTGAATGCATCGACCAGGTCCTGCGGGAGGTCCCTGATGAAACCGACGGTATCACTGAAAATAATCTCCTTTCCCTCACCGAGCCAGAATTTTCTCGTTGTCGTATCAAGTGTTGCAAATAAACGGTCTTCCTCTAAAACATGACTACCCGTGAGTGCATTAAAGAGGGTCGACTTTCCGGCATTGGTATAGCCCACAATGGAGATGAGCGGCATGCCGCTCCTTAATCTCCTTGTTTTTCTTACACCCCTTCCACGGCTCAAATGATGTAACTCTTTTTGCAGCGCATTTATTCTGTCGTCAATCCGCCTTCTGTCCACCTCCAGCTTTGTTTCACCGGGACCCCTTCCCCCGATTCCACCGGTAAGCCTCGATAATGCATCGTCCTTGGCCATAAGGCGGGGTTTTATATAACGAAGTTGTGCCAGTTCCACTTTAACCTTACCTTCCCGGCTGTGAGCCCGTTGAGCAAAAATGTCGAGAATGAGCTGGCTTCTGTCCATTACCTTAAGGTCTGTTATTTCCGTAATGGCTTTTACCTGGCCCGGTGAAAGGTCCTGGTCAAAGATGAGCAGGTCTGCGCCGTACTGAAGGCTCATAATAAGGAGGTCTTTTAATTTACCGGAACCCATTAAAAATCTGGGATTGATTTTCCTGGGATACTGGATAATTTCATCGAGTACTTCCGTTCCCGCCGATATGGCAAGCTCCCTCAGTTCCGACATGGAGGCCTCCGCTGAATGCCTGTTTTTATCGGTAACACTAATGAGTATGGCCCGGCCGCTTTTCCCCTTTTTCTCTTTCCTTTTAAGTGACTTTCCGATTTCACCTTCAAGCGAATCGATAAAATGATCAAAGGGGATATCAATATTCCAGGGAAATTGGGGTTTTAAAATCTCCCAGCGTTTTTCATCAGGATTTTCGGGAACAAGGTGGGCCATATAGGTAAGGCCGGGAAGACCCGAGTCTTTTACCTCAATGGCCAGCATCATATCGAGTTTGAGCAGCGCAAGGTCGGTAAGGTCATCTTCAGAGAGTGGCTCTCCTTTGAGGTGAGTGTGAATACATCTTATACCCCTAAGTCTGCCAGGGCCTGTCCTGTACCTGCTCAGGTCGGGAATAAGAATTTCCTGCTGGCTTCCCGCCATAACGGTAATGATTTCACCTTTTCTGCTTGCAAGAATTCCAACCTGACGACCTGTATCACGGGATATTTCCGTTAAATACCTTGCCAGCTCCGGAGTAAGTACGGACGTTGAAGGTATTTTTCGCCTGTAAATATTTTCCAGCCGCTTTAACTGTTCTGCCTTAAGGCCTGCTGTATGACCTATGACTTTTTTTATGTGACGTTCCTCCGCTTTTTGATACTTTTTGATAGATTTTACAGAGCGCTGCCTAAATAATCAAGGAACTCCTTCAGGAATTCCTTCCTCTCATTCATCATTTGTGTTAATAATTTAGAAACCTTAAGAGAAACTTTATGATGGAAAATTTTATTGTTGCTGCTATTCAAATGACCTCTGTAAATGACAGAGATGAAAACCTTAATAAGGCAAATATACTTTTATCAGAAGGTATAGAGAGGGGGGCTTCTCTTCTGGCTTTGCCGGAAAATTTTTCCTTTATGGGAAAAGAGGAAGAAAAGACAAGGGTCGTGGAAGACCTGGAAAGTGGCATTTCCCTTAGGTTCCTAAAGGAATTTGCCTTTAAAAAGGGGGTCTGGATAATGGGTGGCTCTATTCCCGTCAAAGCAGATAGCGGTAAGATGTATAATACATCCCTGCTCATTAACGACAACGGCGATATTGCGGCCAGGTATGACAAAATTCACCTTTTTGATGTAGATATTGCAGGGGGTGAAAGCCATCGCGAGTCAAAACTGGTTGAACCGGGCAAAGAGCCTGTTACTGTTGATACACCCCTTGGCAGGCTCGGATTGTCCATCTGCTATGATCTTCGCTTTCCTGAACTCTACCGCAGTTTGACTCAAGAAGGAGCAAAGATCATATTTTCGCCCGCTGCTTTTACGGTGGAAACAGGCCTTGCCCACTGGGAAATTCTAATACGCGCCCGTGCCATTGAAAACCAGGTTTACATGATTGCGCCGGCCCAGTACGGCACGCATAGCTCAACACGGCGCACATTCGGTCATGCTATGATTGTCGATCCCTGGGGCAAGGTGCTTGCTAAAGCGGCGGACAGGGAAACGGTTATTACCGCTGAGATCGATTTTTCTTACCAGGACGAGGTAAGACAAGGCCTGCCCTGCCTACGGCACAGACGTTTCTGACTGTGGGGCGGTGATAGAGAGATAAGCAGGCCAGGGAAACCTCTTTTTTATTTAACAGGCCTCTTTTTTGTTTGTCAGGTGAAACTCTGCTATTATTAATATAAACCGCTGTTTATCGCAGAGTCCGCTTAACAATCGAATGAAGAGTAAGGGTCAAATGGATAGGGGAAACATTTCAGCCCTGATAATGGCGTTAATTCTTGTTTTTATAAACCTCTCTGGTTGTGCGTCCGTTATCCCACGTGAGTTAAAGAAAGATCTTGATCTTGACATTACTTTCGAGGATGTGATCGCAAGGGGAGATTCCCTTTCAGGGGAGAAAATACTCTGGGGTGGTGTTATAGCCACATCAAAAAATGAAGTCGGCAAAACAGTAATAGAAGTCGTCCAGGTTCCTCTCGGTTCCTCCGACAGGCCGGGGAATATTGATTTATCGAAGGGACGCTTTATTGTCGAACATAAAGGCTACCTGGAAACCGCCATTTATTCTGAAGGCAGAGAGATTACCGTAGCCGGTAAAATAAGAGGGACCCGGCCTGGCAAAGTCGGTCAGATGAACTATAGTTTCCCCCTAGTTGAAAGCATAAAAATCCATCTCTGGGAAAAGAAGGTCGAAGAGGTTTATCCCTACTACGATCCCTTTTATGATCCATTCTATCCCTGGTGCCGCCCATATTCACCTTTTTATCCTTATCCTTATCTGCCCCACCGGCACCCGCCTGAAAAGTAGGTGCAGTGAAGTTAGGAGTAATGCTTATTTGCGAACAGGGTAGCTCTCCCGGATCCTGTTCCTTGAATTAAAATTGCCGATTTTCCCTGGATGATGAGATAGAAATAACAAGATGAAACCACTGGAACTGGCTTATCAATATATGGATTATTTTTATGGCGAAGGACCGATAGATGCCATGAAGGATTTATTGACTGAACCCTTTACATTCAAAGGACCATTCTACGAGTTCGATGGGGCAGAGGCCTACATCGCTTCCCTCAAGGCAGACCCGCCGAAAGATATGGACTATGATATCATGCAAGCCTACGAAAATGAGACTTCCGCCTGTCTTGTTTATCAATTTTCAAAAGAGGGTGTATCAACAGCCATGTCTCAAACATTTGAAGTTACTAATGGGAAAATATCCCGGATTTTGCTTGTCTTTGATTCAGGAGCCTTTGGTTAATATGAACAATAGCAAAGCTGCTCCTTCACCTCCCTCTTGGCCTGACCCTATGACTCTGACCCGCCAAATCGGCAGATTCTGCAAAAAAAAGTGAAATTTTCTTTAAAAACCCAAAGATTATAAGCCTGGAGTCTGAAAATATCCCGCCGAAACTGTTACCCAAAGCAAAGAAGGTCGCACAAATGGCAGCAAGCCAATTTCTTTCAAAAAGGCCTGTCTATAGGCTCAGCGATGAGAATACTAAGCACCAGCCGGGGAAGGCTGTATTGAAGTTGGTAAAAGTGGAAAATAACCCGTTATTAGTTGAGTTAAGTGTATTGTAAGCCTAATATTTGCGTTCAGCCGACCCGCCTCTGCGGCGGTCGGCTGATGCCATGCGTTGATTTGCAGCGTTAGGCAATTCTCTAACTGCGACGACGGCTTGCAAATCCTGTAACTCCAGGCGCTATTAAAATTACGCCGGTTAATAATTGAATAGCGGAATTAGTAACAATCGGAACTATTCCCTCAGGAGTAATCATTAATCCGCCTATAATAATTACAAATGCCCAGGTTAGTGGTCCTCTAATAAAATTCATTTTTCATCTCCTATTCAAAAAAAGCAAAAAAAGCCGAAAGATTTTCTGAAAAAAAGCAAAAAAAGCCGAGTATTTTATTTTTTGATAGGCTATGGTAATTATAAAAACGGATGAACCTGTATTTTTTTAAAAAAATCTTTATGGAAAGGAGGGGCGGATGTTTAAAGAAAGGATCAATAATTTTGGGGTGCATAAAGTGAAGATTTTTATTTAAAGATAAATTGTGAAGGATGAAAGAAAAGGAGAAATGGAAGGTGAAAAGAGTAAAAACAGAACCGCTTTTTTCTTCTAAACAGCTGCAAGTATGGAGAAGCAATTTGTCAAAACCTTCAGGTGGAGACAAAGCATTTTTTTAAATATAACTTAAAATGGGAGGTATAAAATGAAAAAAATATTTATTTCAATATGGGTGGTTATTACTTTATTGCTGATGACTATCGGCGTCGGCCTGGCGGACATCAATGAGGGACTGGTAGCGTACTATCCCTTCAATGGCGATGCAAATGATGAAAGTGGCAATGGTCATCACGGGAGTCTAAAGGGCCCTTCTTTAACTTACGACAGGTTTGGAAATGTGAACGGCGCCTATAGTTTTGATGGAATAAATGACATGATAATCGTTCCTGATAAGGGTGATTTTAACACAGGAGGGGAACTGACCATTGCCCTGTGGATCAATTTCCTTTCCGAGCCGCCTTGCACGCCGACAAGTTTTGTAAGCAAGTCGGCCTGGATGGTAGGAAGCAACAGCGGTTATATATTCCCCTACGTTGGATATTCAGCCTGCGGTGACTTTGGGCTCATTACGTATACAAATTACTGGAATTTTAAGCGGTCATTTTCTTATTACAGTATTCCTGACCCCTATAGCTGGCACTTTTATGCGGCAACCTATAAAAGTGGTGAGAGAAAAGTCTATCTCGATGGAGAATTGGTCGCAATCGATTCCCAGAATGCTAACTACCCGATAAGATCCAATTCAAACAATCTTGCTATCGGCAATCAGCCCGGAACACAGGAGTGGGCACATGCCGAGATGGATGATATCCGCATTTACAACCGGGCCCTTTCCGATGCTGAAATCCAGGAGTTGTTTAATCAAAAACCTGAAGTAATCGAAGCCGACCTTCAAATTGAGCCGGGCACATTAAATTTGAAGAGCAACGGTAACTGGATAACCGTTTATATAGAATTGCCGGATGCATATTATGCCGAGAACATTAATGTGAGTTCAGTTGCCTTGAGTAAAATCAATGGAAGCATGTCCGGTTCTCCCTTATATGCCGTCGGCCCTTCGGAAATTGGAGATTATGACGGTAATAATATTTCCGACCTGATGGTCAAAATTGATAGGCAGCGTTTGATTGAGTTACTGGGAAAAGGTAATGCAGAGCTTACTTTGTCCGGCGAACTGATAGATGGCGCCCCCTTCGAAGGGAGCAGCCTGATTAAAGTTATCGATAAAGGGAGAAAATAAATGGCAGGGCGATAGCCGTCCTGGTATATTCAAGTGGGATTAACTAAAAAACGCCCCCTCGCTTTTTTTAAGCCTTGGGGCGTTTTTTTTTAGCCGAAATCAGGTAAAAAGGAGGTCCTTGTAGATGTGCCGGAGGGCTAAGCCAATGAGCTTACCCATCATGGACAAAATGGCTATAGGGATTTTTCCGCTGTAAAGACCTGGTAATTCCCTGAAAAAAAAGTATTTTTGCTTACCTGCCACCGGTGCCCTGGATCTTCATGGAGAACTTGTAGTGCATCAAATGTTTCCCACATTTCAACGGCAAAGGGCTCAAAGACTTTAAAAAAACAGCGGCCCGAAATTTTCAGAATCAATGACGTTGGTTTATGGTATTCGGCAAATATCAATTTTCCACCCGGTTTTAAAACTCTCATCGCTTCATTGAGGGATGTGACTTTTTTCTCATAAGGCAATTCATGAAAGAGAAAAAATATGATCACATAATCAAAAGACTCATCCTTGTGAGCCATAGCCAGGGCGTCTTCAAGCAGATATGAGCAATTATGGTGGACATTGCCGTACTTCAGTTTTCTCTTCGTATGCTTGATCTCATTGGCAATGAGATCAGAAATGATCACCTGTGTGGCGCCTTCCTGTATACATTTTTCCATTATTTTTTTAGATATATTTCCAAAAGCACATGAAGCCTGAAGAACAAGTTTGCCTTCCATTGATGGGTTTAGTCGCTGGAGAACAGTTTCTGCAAGTCGATGATAATTAAAAAAGAGGATTGTTGAAACGATGAAGGACCTGTCTGTTAGCCATATAAGGAAGCTGTTACTATAGACCCAGTAGATATGAAACGCTTTGTCATCATTAAATAATAGTTTCTTAATAATGAGAGACCCTCTGGTTACAAGAAAGAAATAAAGCACCACTAAAGAGATCAGTATTACCCCGATTTTAAAAACCAATAGCATAAATAGAGCCTGACTTTTTTATATTATCTCAGGCCCGATACGTCCTGAATTGGTGATGCCATGTTTCATCCTGACAATAAACTAAATATAGCAGGCAAGTGTATGTTTTTCAAAAAGCAGGAATTATAAGGGAGGACTATCATGCCCCCTCCTTTGCAGTATTAGGTTTTTACAGGTGAGATTAAGAAGACAGGATAAAGGGGGTATGTTTTTTATAAACCGGAAAGAGGGTCTTCCCTTATTCCTGCCAGGGCGGAATGGGCTTGGCGCTTTTGATTGAAACACCGGCTTCCTGATGGCACCCGGCACAGGTAGTCAGCAGGCGTCCGTAGATGACTGCCCGCTCATGGAGTCCTTTGGTCGCCTTCGCCGTCCGTCCCAGGTCCCGCAATTCAGCTTCGCGATTTAACAGGCTATTTTTAACGCCACTCCCTTCATTGCCAAATACCCTCGCTTCGGCCAATGCCGCCGCTCCGCGATACCAGGCCTCCTGAAAGGGTCCGGTGACGCCCTCCCACAATCGCTCTGTGGCCCATTGATGAGTGCGCATTTCCCTTTCTACTCCACCTTTCTCATCCGGTGGTGACGGCCAATAATAGAAAGTGCCTACACCGAGAGCGGCATGGCAGGCGCCACAAGCTTCGGCAACTGCACCCATGACGGGGCCTGCCTTTTCCAAACTTGAGATGCCCGCAGCACTACGGGCGGCTTTGCGCAAGCGCGCATGGTGGGGACGCCAACTCTCCGGTGCGGCCGGTGGAAGTGTTTGTGTCTCTATTTGGCTTAGCCGTCTGCGCAACGCTTCCAGGTTTCCCTGAATAAGCGCATCGTGACTCAGGATTGCAGAGTCATAGTGTTTTTCCATAACGGCTATCATCTCCACTTCCGTCGGCATTTTTTGGGTATCCGGCTTAGGCTGGGCAATTGCATTTCCCCATTCGTTATGGCTGAGAAGTACCATGGTGAGAGTTATTAGAAGGAAAATAACGATACTTTGCAAAAACAATGCAGAACCTGTTTTACCTTTAATCCCTTTCCTGCTGATTCTGTGCATTTATTTTCCCTCCTCCATTTTTTGCAACAACTGCCCGCCATCGAAGTGACAGGCAGGTTTTTAACTTGCCCTTTATAATAATAGCTAGCACAAGAAGGAAGTAATTGCAAACATCTCATCGGTGACAGCCCTGATGGCTTTATTTCCAGGCTGCTGCGCAAATCGATGCAGGGTAAGGCCTGGCAGGGAGAGACATAATGGCGCATTGAGTTGAGCAACTGTGCTTAAAAGAAAAAGGTCTGAAAAAGATGGCCGAATTCGGTCTAAAGGCACTTATGGGGAGGGTGAAAAGGGGTTCCTGCCTATGGCACAGGCTGCATCACTAATCCTTTAGAACAGCTATAGCTTCATCTGAAGGGCAAGCCACATAAACAACACCTGTCTTTTTGTTAGCTGCCAGCGCTACCGGTCTGTTACAAACATCCATTTTGCCGACAATGCTTCCCGCTCCATTTGGATCGACAACAGTCACTGTATTATTGGCTGTAATGGCATAAAGATAAGCATTAGCGGGATTGTAGGTAAGACCGAGCCCTCCGAAATTACCGTAGTCAAGGTCTATCATTTTTTCTATTTCAAGGTTTTCGCCATTAATTACAAAAAGCTTCCCTGTTCCGGCGACAAAAACAGACTCATTACTACTCGCAGGCGTGGAAAGGGCATTTATTTCAAGCTTTTTAACCACTTCACCCTTTTCAGCATCAATAACAAGAAAACCCTTTTTTCCCGAAGAGAGATAAATTCGCTTATTCCCGGCCATATGCATATAGGGAGAAGCCATAAGTCCGTGATTAATGACTGAATCTGCCTGACTGTCTTTATACTTGTGAATATCGCCGCTCCAGTCAGGGAGATATAAAAAGTCGCCATCTGAAGCAAGATCAGGAATAAATCGATCAATCCTGATCTCTCCCGTTAATTCCAAAGTTGAGCCATTGAAGATTAAAACTTCGCCCCCACCGGTGGAAGCAAGGAGCTGGCCAAGGGATGAATCGTACAAAATCGCATTCGTTCCTACATTGCGGTTGATTCTCTTTCCCAGCTCAATGGTCTTTACAACTTTCAGCTTCTTTTCATCGATAACAGAGATTGTTTTATTAAAATAATTGAGGGAAAACAACCTGCCGCCCTTTTCGTCAAGGGCCAGGGCGATGGGTTCACCTTCGACAGGGATAGTTTCAAGTGCCATAGCAGTCGTCACCAGCAAGGGAGCGCAAATAAGCAGAAAGATAAGAATGGCGAAGATTTTTAACTGCAACACAGGGCAAAAAGTGTGCCTGTAAAAAAGGTCTTTTACTCCCTTCGACAAGCTCTGGGCGACATATTTTTTTATTGATAACATGGATTTTATTTGTCGTGGTGAGCCTGTCGAACCATTGAATGTGGCTTTTTCGGCAGGCCATTACTCCTTATTACACAACTACCTCTAGTAGCGGCCCGACGCATAGGGGTAGTTGGCTCTCATCCCTTCCTGCCCGCCATGGCCCTGATCACAGGTGCTTATACCATCGCCATTATTTGCCGTCCAGCAGAGGACACCGACCTTAGTCGTTGCCCTCGTCACACCGGTCCAGGCCGCGCCATTAAGGAGCCTGCGGCCGCGGTAGCTGCTTCCGTTCGCACCAAGGCCCAGGTTAGAACCGTGAATCCCTCCAAGTGCACGGAAGTTGGTCCCTGCCGACTTGGTGGCTCTCGCATCCCCTCCATGACAATACATGCACATAATGCCGTAGGTATTGGTATATGAACCTCCCCAGCCACCGCCATTATCAGAGTCTTTTGCCGATCCCCAGCCTGTATCATCAGGCAAATGGGGCAGTCTCGACATATATTTCCAGCCGAAATTAGTAAAGCCCGTACCGGTAGGCGCAGAGTCCCCGCCAGGATCGCGGTCCTCATAACCGTAAACATCGGCACGGTGGCAGTTGAGGCACATATAATTGACCATAGCACCGCTGGCGCCGGTCCATGTTGTGTTGCCGTCGGGGTAACCCACGGTCTGCACAAGTGTGGCATCTGTCGTTGATGTCGTTGAATTGAGGCCGCCATAGAACCAGGGGAAGGTTTGCGCCTCCAGCGTCCTTAATATCCACTGGGAGGAGGACCCGTGCGGGCCGGACGGCCCTTCGGGATCATCACCGTCATGGCAATCGGCGCAGCCCATCTTGCTCCAGGGACCGTAGGGAGGAACAAAGGTATTGCCGAGTCCAGCGGAAATAGCATAGGAGCCACTATAACTTGACGTCGGCGTGGGGCTCAGGGTGAGCGTTACCGATGTCGTTCCCGCCTCACTTGCTCCACCGCTTATACCGCTTATCTGGAACCACCCCGAAGTGGCAAACATGGGTGGACAGGGTGCGGTGGCGGAACACTTCCCTACATTGGGCATAACATTAGTATTGGAATTTGTATAAAGCGTCCCTGCATAAAGATACCAGCCGTTAAGAACGGTTGACGGTATTCCATTGTTAAGGCCCGTAATGGTAGCCGTAGGTGAACCGTTGCTTATCGTAATGGTTCCTCTCGTAAATCTCGGCCAGGGGGTGGCCCCTCTTCCTGAATAATTTGCGCCGTTGTTATAAATACTGCATTTTCTGACAGCAAACTGCGACCCACCGGGAGGCGTTGAACCAAAGTTGGGGTCAACGTAAATTCGAGTAGAGGTATGATACTCAATAGCCCTGATCTGGCCTGTTAAAGTGCCGCTCGTTATTTCAACACAATACCCTGTGTATTGCCCGGCCGACCATGAATTGTTGTAGCCTATGTAACTTTGATGATTGCTACCTGAAGTATAGGGTCCCACGCCATCGGTGGAACTGCCGATATTTAAAATAGGCTGGTTGTTTCCTTTATCAACAACAGGATGATGACCCAGGTTGTCGGGATTGAATTCCTTGGCAATATTGCTGGTCTCGTTCTCTTCAAAGTCAAGAACGGCAGCAGCAGGGGTATCAGGAATGGTAAAAGGCGTTCCGCCAAGGCCCCAGCCATAGTCGGAATGGCATTTGAAACAGAGCTGATAAATTTTGTCTGTTCCGCCCGTCAGGCTCGTTACTTTACTGAATATGGGATTGGTATAATTGCCTAGCGTCGGCGCATAGGCGTAATCAGCCGAAATACCCCAGGCACCGCTATTGGGATTCCAGAGGTTATTGCCCCGCTCGGGGTGACCGTAAGGCTGCAGGACATAATAGGAATCACTTGCAGGAATGGAAGAAACACCATCAAATGCAGCCCCCACATTCAGGGTAGTCGCTGAATTTGACAGGATAAGCCTGTCCTGACCCAACCCTGTTCCGTTCTGGATTCTCAAAATGTATCCCCGCCACTGATCCTGGGCCCATGTTTTATCATTATCCGTCAGTGAAGTCAGAGTTCCCGATTCAGCCGTTCCGTAGTCATCACCGGGTTTACGGTTGGCATGAGGATTATGGCAGTCCTGGCAACCGGTGTGAAGACCATCGGTAACGGACGTCATATTGAACCAGCCCTTAGCCGTGGCCGTGGCCGGTGCATTAACGACCTCATCGGAACGGTGCTTTGCAAAGTACCTGTATATACGGTGACGATAAGGATTTCCGGCGCCCACATAATAGCGGCTGTTGCTGCCCGGAGTAGACGTCCAATCAGGCGTTACCACCATCTGCGTCGCCGTATTGGAAACAACGCTTCTGGCAACCTCCGTCTGGCCGCCACCACCCCAGACACCCTTGCGGCTCTTTCTGCTCCACCTTCTTCTGCCACTTCCGGCGACTATTTTGATGGGCATGCCTGCCCACTGGTCTACATCCCAGTTTCTGGTCGTATCATTCAATGTATTAACGGTGTTGCCACCGGTACTGCGCCCTTCCTGACCGTAGCCGACAAACATCCCCTCCATCTGTACCGTCTTGGCACTTTCAAAGGTCTGTACACCATAGTAGTCGGTATTATTGGCTGCATTAGGATTGGTCGTTTCACTGTGACAGCGGAAACAGAGCTCCTCTTCGGCAGGGTCACCGATTGAATACTCGCTGGTTGAATCGGGTGTTGTACCCCATGCAGGACTGACAGTGACCCCTGTGGCCGTATTACTCACGATCTCTCTTACTTCTCCAAGCCCTGTGCCACCGGTAATCCTGATGGGACGATTCTGCCAGAAATTGCTTATCCAGGCCTTGCCTGTATCATTGAGGGTGGTACCTGTATTACCTCCCGTCGATTTGCCGATTTCCGAATCCCTGGAGAGGCCAATAATATAGATACTGGTAGCATCCGGTTGCGTAAGCCAGATGGGGGCCACATAGAGGGTATCGTTTGTATTCCTTCTGATATTATTCACCTGCCCTGTCCCTGTTCCCTGGAGAATATAAATCCGCTCATATTGCCAAACATTGTCATCCCACATTTTCGTTGTATCAGTAATACTTGATACCGATGCAAAGGCGACAGTTCCCGTATTATTATTATTGGGCATACTCCCCTGGTATTTGGCTACGTTACCAAAGTGGAGGCCAAAGCGGTAGGTGGAGTTCTGTTTTTTCTTTGGCAGGTTGTCTACGTGGCATTTGGAGCAGTTAGCGTTAAAGGTTGATCCGTCAGAAGTGAATGTGGCAGGTACAGTAAAATTATGAGGGCTCCCTTCAAACTGTGCCTTCCGTATGGGCATGGTATTGGTCGTGCTGTCTGGCCTGTCGTAACTCTTGCTCTGGGAAGTCCTGTGACAAGATAGACAGATGCCACCGTAAGTCTCACTCTGTACGAAATCCGTGTTCTGACCCGATGTGGCCCCTGGCGTTACCGATATGCTCGGCCTCAGGTTATAGGCCCTACCGGGACTCTGGGAGTTGATATCAGGACGGAAGATATTGTGGTCCACATGACACATGAGGCAGCGCCTGTTTTCATCGGATTGACCTCCCATGAGGTTGGGCTGGGCCTTGACGGGATACTTGCTGGCTGAAGCCAGTTCCGTTACGTTGGCATTATTGAGATAATGATGATAACCGCCGGAAGTACCGTTCATGATGAAGAAGAAATCACTATGGCATCCTGAACAAGGAAGGTCCCCTTTCGATTCACCGGGCAAGAAACCTTCCGTATGGAGGTGGCACAAAGTACATTCAAGGCCTGCATTATGTTTTACACCGTCTATGTCTTCTTCAGAGGTATAATTTCTCCATCGTGGCGTGTCGTCATAATTACTGGTCCTCGTGTGACAAACCTGGCAGGGTCCCCTCCTTTCATTACCCGAACCGGAAACAAAGCCATACACCGATTCACCGGACATATTCCTGAAATCCACTTTTTTCCGGTAAGCAAAGGTCTGGTTTGCGCCCGTATAAACCTTGAAGGAAGAAGCAAGGAGAAAGATATTTTTCGTATTGTGCGGTGTATGACAGTCACGACAGACACGTTCCCAGTTGCCGTACTTGGTCGATTCTACATCGGCAGAGGAATGGGCCTTCAATGCATGGCATGACATACATATGGTGTTGTCATTATCACGGACAAGGAGCTTGCCGTCTCCGGCAAAGCCGCTGTAGTTGTTGAGGGGCGCAATTCTCACAGTGATATCAACTTTCCTCGAAGTACCCACATTATTGGCCTTATCAGTGGCCTGGATCTGGATGGTGTAGTCTCCTGAACCGGCACCGGGCTCGAAGCCGTAAGTCCTGAAAACGGTTGATAGCGTATCGGAAGGTCCCCAGGAAGAGAGAAAAGAGGTAATATCAATACTACCGTTGCTGCCCCCTTTCCACCAGTTAAGAACAAAGCTGTTAGCGCCGATTGTTTTTATTTCATCTGCCTTGTCCCAGGCACGGAAAGTAATTTTAACGGGATAGGATGAAAGACCATCCGTATTGATCGTCATGCCGTCAGCGGGAGAAAGTATGCTTACCGTAGGGGGGACCGTATCGGCGCTAACCGTAGTCACAAGAATGAGGGTGCAAAGGTATATTGCCCCCAAATGTTGAGAGAATTTTCGCAAAATTTACCTATCCACAATAAATTAAATAAATAAAAACAACTTATAGGAACATTCAACAATAGGGGGGAAGGGAGAAATATCAATAGGAGATGGGCAAATCACCCCACAAACCGTTCACTATAGAAAAGCAGCAAAGCTAACTTACAATAGCATTGCAACGAAAATGCCAAAAAAGGACAAGAATATCTACTTAAACTTTACTAATTTGGTAGAGTTTATTAAAATTTAATAATTTATGAAAATATAGCAGTTTATATAATTCTGAAGGACAATATGAAGAGGAAGAGAGATTACCTATACTTAATCTTAAAACAAATAAAAGCACAATAAAACATATAGTTAAAGATTTTAAAAACCCTGTGACAAAACAGAGAAGCATAAAAACACACCATTTATTTTATATTATTAAAATTAAATTCTAATGGGCTTACCTAGCAGTATAAGACAAAATAAATTTTCATAATCATGAAAATATTGCCAAAACCAGAAATATTTCATGAATTAGCACTTTTTTCTTTATTTACAAGTCATATAACTGCATATACGTCAAATAACGACGCTCCTCCGCTATAAAAAAACTATTATTAAGAAATATTAAAAATGCAGAAATTTATTTACTCATAAGGATAATTGCGATATAAAATATTGAAATAAAAAGATGGGGATGTTCAATGGGTGAAAAAAAGAAGACAAAAAAAGCAAAGGCCCTGACCGGTGACGGTTGAGGGCTTTTTTTGTATTTTGAGATTATAGTCCAGTAGAAAAATATAAGATCAAAAGATAGTTTTAGACGGGATTAACGGGATTTACAGGATAAAGAATAAAAATATTTTGACACTGATTTGCACTGATTTATTACGATTTTTCAAAGGCTTATATCAAATAAAGGTTTATCAGTGATAATCATATCTTATCCATGCTTATCTGTGTCGAACCGGGATTTTCAGGTTTAAGGATTTTAAATCCTGTCAGAAAGATAAAAACTAAACTGCCAATCTCCCTAAAAACAGAAAGTATTCAGGATATATCCATTGAAGGTAAAAATTTGAGCACCAAAGAGATAAAAAACGATGACTATCGAGCATTCATTCAGGATGTCAAAGAACGCATTCAATCTGCGCAAATCAAGGCAGCCGTTGCCGTTAACCGGGAACTGCTGTATCTTTATTGGGATTTGGCCGAACGTATTGCTGTAAAGCAACAGGAGGCGGTCTGGGGAGACGGTTTTTTAGCTCAAATGAGCCGTGATCTACAAACCGAGTTTCCCAAAATGAAAGGATTTTCCAAACGGAATCTGGAATTAATGCGCCAATGGTATCGGTTTTGGTCGAATGAATCGTCAATTGCGAAACAGCTTGTTTCGCAAATTCCCTGGGGCCACAACCTCGTTATTATTAGCAAAATCAAAAACAGCAACGAAGCCCTTTTCTACCTCCAGGTCTGTAGCGTGAGCAATGACCACGAAAAACTGAAGATCAAAAGCTTATTTTAGACGGGATTTACAGGATCAACGGGATAAAGAGCAAAAAATATTTTGACACTGATTTAGTATGATTTTACAAAGGCTTATATCAAATAAATATTCATCAGAGATAATCATATCTTATTTGTGTCAAAGTAGGCTTTTCAGGTTTAAGGTTTTAAAACCCGCAACTTGCAACCTGTAACCTGCAACAGTCTTTAATAAAGACCTGTAGCGTGGGCATTGCCCAAGAAACGTATAATGTTCAAAGTGAATTTCAGGCAGGATTAACAGGATCTACGAGATAAAAACAAATGATTTAAAGATTTTAAAAATCCAGTCAATCCTGTAAATCCTGTCAAAAGAAAAAGAATTAAGAGAGCCAAAAAAGAATGAAGATTAAAAGAAAAAAGCCAAAAATAAAGAAAGTCTTATCAACCTGCGGCTGGTGCGATAAAAAGATTGGACATGATGAGAGAGTTTTTGGACTAGGTGCCCGAAAACAGCCCGGAGTCGATCTTTCAAAATATGAAGGCGGCATTATCCCGGTTACCATTACTTCAATCGGAAAAACAGTTTGGGCCATTGTTCCTACACCTGAATCAGATGCACGTAAAGAGGGTAAAGACTTTTTATTTACGGCATGTTCGGATGAGTGTGCCGGTAAGTTAAAAGATGCACTGGAAGAGGAGAAAAAAATCGGAGATATCTTTTATGGATGACCTGAACCATGTAGACCTGTAGCGTGGCCATTACCCACGAAAATATAAGAGCAAGAGATAATTTCAGACGGGATTAACAGGAATTAGGGGATAAAGAATAAATAAAAACATATTTTGACACGGATTCGCACTGATTAATTACGATCTTTCAAAGGCTTATATCAAATAAAGGTTTATCAGTGATAATCATATCTTATCTGTGTTTATCTGTGTCGAAAGAGAATTTTAAGGTTTTAAAACCTGCAACCTGTAACCTGCAACATTCTTTTAAAAAGGGGGAATAAAATGAAACTGCTAATCGCCGAAGACCACACAGCCCTACAAAAAACAATGGAAATGATGATGAAAGCCTGGGGCTTTGACTTTGACCTGGCCTCCAACGGGCAGGAGGCCGTCAATGAGGCAAAAAGGAACAAAGGGGCATATGACCTTTGCATTATGGATGTAGAGATGCCTATAATGGATGGCTGTGAGGCGACACGCATCATGCGACGCGACTTAAGCTACTTCCCCATCATGGCCTACTCAGGCAATCACAACTACCGCGAAGAATGCTTTCAATCCGGCGCTGATGATTTTGTAGAAAAACCCTGTTCTCCCCCGCTTCTTTTAGCTAAAATACGGGAACTGGCCGTAAAGACTTATCAATTTGTATTTAATGGAAAAGATTTATTATTAAAAAAGGAGATGCCGATGGATCAGCAGCATGCAAAGGAACTGATTGAACTGAAAAAGCAGGGGCTTGTTAAAATGCGACTCGACGGCCCGGCGGATCGGGAGATCATTGCCCACAAAAACACACCTAATAAAATTTCTCATGATTTCGTTGTTAAAAAACAACTCATGTCGGAATTCCTCAATCGTGATCCTGAAAAGCCAACTTTGTGCGACCTCTACAGAGGACATAAAAACTGTATCGTTGAAACCTTTATTGATGAAGAGGCTTATGCTGAAAGGTTAAAGGCAGAAGATGAAGATATGAATAAGCATACAGAGAAGGTTTTTAAGGGGGAAGAGGAATAGAGCTGTCGGATAGTATTCGAAATGGGGTGTTATCGGGAAACTGTACAAGTGCCGCATTATGTTCCTAAAACGAGGTGTGGATGAATAAATTCAAAAGAATGACAAATGACACCATTTGCATATTGAAACAAAATGGAGATATTGTTGAAAATGTTAAGGCAAGTGTTCAGAAAAACAAAATTTTCATTTTTCGTTCAGATGTATTGATAGAGATAGGTGACCATGTTCGTAGAAAAATGTCAAACGGGTCGGAAGAAACATTCAGAGTAATTGATCCTGGGTTCTATGAAAAGGTTGGCAATATTGATGCACATTATCAAATGGACGTTCAAAATGTTGGGATTAACGAAGTGAAAAATACAATTCAGCACAAGAATCTGGAATCAAAAAAAATTACAGATCTAACGTTGGAAGAAATAGACCAAGAAATTGATCGTATCGCTGGATTTGAAGCAAGTGGCGGTGGTTATGGCAGTCCTGATGCCAGGTTCGCAGATGAAAGACGTTTAAAGACCTTAATAAGTTTGAGAGAGCAAAAGATGAACACATCGTCACCAAAGCCATCCGTTGATGTGAATAGAGTTTTAAATGAAGTTTTTATTGTTCATGGACATGATGATGGTGCGACCAACCAAGTTGCAAGATTCATAGAAAAAATTGGACTAGTAGCAATAATATTGCATGAGCAAGCGAGTGAAAGCCGTACAATAATTGAAAAAATAGAAAAGTATTCGGATGTTGCATTTGGAATCATCCTTTATACTCCGTGTGATTTTGGTAAAGCAAAATTAGATAAAGATTTGAGACCGAGAGCCCGTCAGAACGTGGTTTTCGAACATGGTTATTTGATCGGTAAAATTGGGCGCAGTCGTGTATGTGCATTAGTTAAGGGTGATATTGAAGTACCCAATGACATAAGTGGAGTTGTGTACATCAAATTGGATAAAGATGGAGCGTGGAAGTATAAGGTGGCAAAGGAAATTAAAAGCGCTGGCTACGCTGTAGATCTAAACAAGTTGATGTGAAAACATAACGGAAAAATCGGGGACGGGTTCACATTAATGAAAGAGAGGGAATAAAAGGGGACGTCCCGAATGGCACTACGTGGACAGGGGCGGCCAAAGGGCTCTAAAAAAAATCTGTCCCCTTTATTTTATTCGAAAAGGGTATAAAGGGGTCGCGTCTAAACAGGTTGTCCGAGAATAGTTTGCCGTAATCTTTTAACAGCAAGTGCACCTTTTTGCCAAGCCTCTGTTTTCATGGATAAAAAATAGATACTGCCAAAACGTACTGCCGTTCCCTCGGCAATAGCT